>NZ_CALIII010000225.1 GCF_938018145.1 uncultured Campylobacter sp. | reverse complement strand
GACTAATAAACGGCAAAGGCCAAATCGATCTTAGTGCAGATGCCGTGGTACTAGGTGCAGGCGAAAAAGCAGGCGTTATGACCGATCTACCTGAAATTTCAGCTTGGGCTACGTTAAGGGGCAAAAGCAGGGGCCTTTTTGCAGGCGTTAGCATAAACACGTCTTTAATAGCAGTCGATAAAGAGGCTACGTATGATTATTATGACAGAATGTACGATATGGAAGATATCTATAACAACTCTCCGAAAGATTCTAGATATACAAAAACGCTAAAAGAAGTATTGAATAAATATTTTAAATAATTAAAAGGAAAAAACGGTTTGGCCTAGCGGCTAAACCGTATAAAGAGAGACGAATCTTTTTTTATTAATCGGCGAAAACTGAGTCATATACTCAAACGCCTCTTCATAATCTCCGTCGGTATATTTTGCGACCTCTTCGATAAGTTCGAAAAGCTCTTCATCGTCAAGCGATTCAAAATTGCCTCGGTTTTCCAAAACCTCTAGCAAAACCGCCTCAAGCTCTAGTTCGTCGTATGTCATGGCTTCCCTTTTAAAATTTTTGCGGAATTATGCCAAAATAACCTTTATAACCGCTTAGTCAAAATCTCCATTTTTTGAGAATTGGTCTTAAATTTATCGCATTATCAGCTTTTTTTACTATAATAAAAAGTAATTTTAATCGGCTGAAACGGCGGCAAAATGCACACTTTTGATAAATTTTATATGAAATTTTTAGAGCTTTTACGGGATTACGGATATAAAAATTCCGCTGCAAAAGAGCAAATTTTAAAAATTTTATTTTCCAGCGACGAGCATCTTAGCGCAAGCGAGATACAAACCAAGATCAAAAGCGAATTTAGACGAAACGTGAGTCTCACGGCGATCTATCAGTTTTTAAATTTTTTGCAGGACTTCGGACTCGTTCTTAGCTTTGAAGAGAACGGGATAAATAAATTCGAGCTAAATTTAAAGTCGCATCACGACCATCTAATCTGCATAAAATGCGGTGCGGCGGAAAGTTTTTTCGATAAATATATAGAAGAAAAACAAGAGCAAATTTGTAAAAACTCAGGCTTTAAACTCGAAGGTCATGCGATGATTTTATACGGAATTTGTCCAAAGTGCCAAAACAAATAGCCTATTTTGCGCCTCTTTATCAAAAATGATTTGATAACGATATGCAAAAAAGTTTCAGTTAAATTTAAGCGTAGCAAATAGATAATACGCCAAAAAAACAAAGGAGAAACATGAGCGCAGCGCCACATATACCATCGGAGCTCGTCTTACGCATAGCTTCGTATTTTACGCCGATCCACCACGTCGCAGGCCGCCTAAGAGTCCGCGTCAGCAGCGATATCAAAAAAGAAGCGGACAGCTTGCCGTTAGAAAAAATAGATCAAACGATCAAGCAAATAGACGGCATAAAAAACGTCAAATTTAACAAGCTAATCGGTTCTGCAACGATCGAATACGACCACGAAATTTTCCCGAAAAAGATGTGGGACGATCTGCTAAAAGGCGAAAATTTGCACGAAATCTCAGCCCTCATCAATAACCTAGCTCAAAAAGCTACCGGCGGCGCAAGATGAACGAGGAGCTAAAGCAAGCCGCAAATGCGGTGTTTTTACTAGAGTCGCAGGGCATTAAATTTTACGAAAACGTCTGCAAAAAAGATGAAATTTTTGATCAAATTTTAGCGGTTAGACAAAGCGGACTGGAGCTTTTAAAGTCCTACGCAGATCCTGCCGACCCGCAAGTTTTTTGCGCTTTAGCGTGCGAGGATCTTGACGCTTGCTTTATAAAAGCCCTAAACTACGAGCTTGAGTTAAACGCATTTTATGAAAATTTGACCGACAGCATAAGCGATGAAACCTTTAAAGACGTCTGCTTTAGGCTCTGGGCGACGTCAAATAACGAATATATCCCGGCTCTCAAAACAAAACTAGCTCAAATTTTAGCCGCGCAGTTTCAAGGTGCGGATAACGCAAGCCAAGAGGAGCAGGCGCAAACGGCTCAAAATCCAAGCGACAATATCTTAAACGCTTTTGATTCGGATAGCTTTAAGCAAATCAGCCAAACGCTAGAGCGCATAGGCTCGGGACAAGGCAGCAAAGAGGACGCTATCGCGCTTTTAAACAATCCGAATTTTTCATTTTTTGGCGGTTTGGCTCTAGGCGGACTAGCCAGCATGATGCTAAGTAAAAATTTAGACAAAAACAAAGATAAAGAATAAAATTCAACATAAAGGATAAAAAATGGCATTACCGTTTATCGCAGGAGCAATCTTAGGAGGTTTAGCCGTCGCGGCTTTTAACAACAAAGATAAAATCAAATCAACCCTTGAAAGCGGACTAGATAAAGGCAAAGAGTTTGCCGAAAACGCAAAAGAATTTGCCGAGAAAAAAGTAGGCGAAGCAAAAGAGTATGCAGAGAAAAAATTCGCTAAAAAAAACAAAGAAGAAACCGAAACTAAAAAACGCAAAAGACGCACTAGCGCCGAAGTAGCCGCTGAAAAAGCGCAAAAAGAGGCAGCCAAAGAAGCCGAAAAAACAAAAACCAAGAAAAAAAGAGCTCCAAGAGCCAAAAAAGCTCCGGCAAAAGCGGCTCCCGAGACTAAAATTTTAGCCGACGACATCGCAAACGCGCTTGAGCCGAATTTAGAAAAATAATAAAGGTATAGAATGAATTTAACATCAACAACCAGACTCCCAGTAGATCATATGATAAGCGGCGCGCTAATCGGCGCGATAGCAGCCGGCGGCGTAGGTATACTAAACTATAAAAAAGGTAGCGCAAGCAAGGCCGAAGTAGTCGTCAAAACGACCAAAACCGCGATCCAAGGCGGTATCGTCACGGCATGCGCCATTAGCGCGTCAAACAAACTAGTCTCTGCACGCTATTTTGCCGCGGCCGTCACCGTAGCCGTAGGTATCGCGGGCGTGGTTGCGACGGAGAAACTAATCAAAAATTTAGAGGAAAGTAAATGAAAAACCCATACATCAATCAAACTCAAACAGTAAATCAGCTAAACGACGACGGTAGCACGACGACTACGACTACGACGGTAAAGACTACCGGCGCGCCAAGCGCGTTTGACCGCGGCATAAACGACGCGCTAAAGGACTTTATCCCTGCAAATTTTAATGCGGCAGGCTTTATAAAAGGTGCGCTCATAGGCGGCGTCGTGGCATACGTGCTAACAAACGAAAACGCGCAAAAAGCGCTATTTTCAGCTATCGCAAAGGGTTCAAATTTGCTTCAAGCAGGATTTGAAGAACTAAAAGAGCGATTTGAAGATGTAAAGGCCGAAATTGACTCCCAAAAATAACGTTCGCATCGCGCACCTGACTAAAAACCGCGTGCGCTTCGTCTGCGAACGCATCGGCGAGGACTGCGACGAGAGCCGTTTGGAGGCTCAAATTTCGGAGTTTAGGTACGCAAAAAGCGTCAGGGTAAACAAAAAAGCAAAAAGTATCATCGTCGGCTTTGACTCAAATTTAAACGAGATCAAAGAGTTCATCGAAAATTTGCCGATCGCAAATTTAAGCAAGCATAAAAATAGCCCGAGCAAGGCTGAAATTTACAAGGCGGCAACGGCTCTAGCCATCACGCCTCTCATAAACAGCAACGGCGTAAAAGCTATGGCTAGCCTGATAGCCGCTGCGCCATTACTAAAAGAAGGCGCAAGCGAAGCCGTAAACGAGGGCATAACCTCAAAGGTGCTCGAAGCCACTGCGGTGGGCGTGAGCTTAGCTAGGCGCGACTTTTTAGCGGCAAATAGCACAAATCTCATGCTAACTATCGGCGAATACATGGAAGAAAGCGCCGTACACCGCAGCGACGACCTCATCAAAGAGCTAGCCCGCCCGAACATCGAAGAGGTCTGGATCGAGATAAATGATCACGGTAAAAAATCCCTCAAAAAAATCGCGACCGCAGACGTAAAAATAGGCGACATCGTAGTCGTCGGTACAGGCGAGAGCATCGGTATCGACGGCTACATCGTCGAAGGCACCGCAAGCGTAAATCAAGTCTCGATGACGGGCGAAGCAGAACCCGTCAAAAAAGAGCGCGGCGACCGCGTGATGAGCGGAACCGTCGTCGAGGACGGGCGCATAAAAATCTGGGCCGAGAGCATAGCGGCCGAGAGCGCGACTGCGAGGATAAAATCCTACATCCAAAGCTCGCTAAACGAAAAATCGGCCGTCGGGCTAAAAGCTACGAAACTAGCCGACAAATTAGTGCCAGTAACACTAAGCCTAGCCGGCGTTTCGTATCTGCTTAGCCGCGACATGACGCGCGTGGCTAGTGTCTTGCAGGCGGACTACTCCTGCGCGCTAAAGCTAGCCACGCCCGTAGCATTTAAATCAAGCATCTCAAAAGCCGGCCGCAACGGCGTGCTGATAAAAGGCGCCAAAGCTATCGAAGCGCTAGCGAGCGCCGATACTTTTGTCTTTGATAAAACAGGCACGCTAACGCACGGCAGCCTAAGCGTCGTCAAGGTTCACTCGTTTAAAAAGGAATTTACCGAAGCGCAGCTCTTAAATTTGACCGCAAGCGCTGAGGAGCACTACTTCCACCCGGTAGCCGAGGCCATCGTAAAGGCCGCGCGCGAGATAGGCTTTCACCACATCCACCACGACGAGGTCGAGTTTATCGTCGCTCACGGCGTGAAAACATACGTAGGCGGCAAAGAGGTCGTGATCGGCTCGCGGCATTTTTTAGAGGACGACGAGCAAATTTCATTTAGCAAACACGAAGAAATCATAAAAAGCGAAGTAGACAGCGGACTCACGCTACTTTACGTAGGCTACGACAAAGAGCTCTTAGGCGTCATCGCCATGCGCGACACCATGCGAGAAAACGCCGCGCAGACGCTAGCAAAGCTACGAAAACTAGGCGTAAAAGAGCTGATAATGCTAACTGGCGACGTGCAGTCTAAAGCGGACCAGGTCGCAAGCGAGCTAGGTATCGATAGAGTCTATGCAAACTGCCTACCTACCGATAAAGCAGGCATCATCGAGCAGCTAAAAGCCGAAGGTAAAAAAGTAGCCTTCGTCGGAGACGGCATCAATGACGCGCCAAGCCTCACCAAGGCGCACGTAGGCATCAGCATGCAAAAGGGCGCCGACATAGCAAAAGCCACCGCCGACATCAGTCTACTAAAAGACGACATCGGCTCAGTCGCCGTCGCAAAAGACGTCGCAAATAAAACTATGAGGCTGATAAATACGAATTTTAACGCTACCGTCGGCATAAACTCGCTCATCCTAGCAGGCGCGACATTTGGTCTCTTTAACCCTATCGCCACGGCCGTTTTACACAACGGTACGACGATCGGACTGCTGGCAAATTCGATGAAAGGCGTCAAGATAGGCGCGAAGTAAATTTGAAGGAATGACGGTTGATAGATAAAATTTTAAAATTTATGAACGACGAGATGTCGCTAGCCAACGACTTTTTATACGGCTATTTTTTGGTTATCGTGCTCGTTATTACCGGTATTTATTTTAGCTATATTACTAGATTCGTGCAGTTTAGGATGTTTTTCGAGGCGTGCAAAGTCTTGGTCGAGAAAAAGGACAAATACAACAAGCACCACCTCACGCCGTTTCAAGCGCTTATGATCTCCACCGCCTCGCGCGTGGGCATCGGAAATATCGCCGGCATCTCCGCGGCTATCGTAGCGGGCGGACCGGGCGCGCTATTTTGGATGTGTTTGATGGCCTTTTTGGGCGCGGCTTCGGCATTTGCCGAGAGTACGCTAGCTCAAATTTACAAGACCAAAGACGTATTGGGCTTTAAGGGCGGCCCGGCATACTACATCAAAAACGGCCTAGGCATCAAGTGGATGGCGAGCCTTTTTGCCGTTATCCTCATCATCACATACGCATACGGATTTAACGGCCTACAAAGCTACACCATGACCTCTGCTTTTCAAATTTACTACGATCAAAGCGCGGGCGCTACGAGCTTTAGCGATAGCGGCTTGCCCGTGGGTATCGGCATCATCCTAACGGCATTTGCGGCGGTGATGTTTTTTAGCAAGAGCCACGTCATCGGCAAGGTTAGCTCCTACATCGTGCCTTTTATGGCGCTTGCTTATATCCTGCTAGCCTTTATCGCGATCTGCTTAAATTTAGACAAGCTTCCGGCCGTCTTTGATATGATCATAAAAAGCGCCTTTGATTTTAAGGCGATATTTGGCGGATTTGCCGGTAGCGTGATCGTCTACGGTATCAAGCGCGGACTGTTTTCAAACGAAGCAGGCATGGGTTCTGCGCCAAACGCAGCCGCGGCGGCTCACACGAGCCACCCGGTTAAACAAGGACTCGTGCAGGCGATGGCGGTTTTTATAGATATGACGATCTGCGTGGCTTCCGGCATGATAGTGCTTTTCTCGCAGGCCTATATCACAAAGCAAACCGGCGCTAGCGGCGAGATCCTCACCGCGCTTCCTTTGGTGCAGGCCGCGATGCGCGAGTACTACGGCGAGATCGGCCTTCACTTTACGACGCTTGCGGTGGTGCTTTTTGCTATCACGTCGCTGATCGGCAACTACTACTACGCGCAGGCAAATATCAAATACCTTACCAAAAACCACAAAATCGCCATAGCCTTTAAGCTAACGGCGGTCGCGATGATATTCGTCGGAGCGCAGATGAACCTAACTATCGCCTGGAATATCGCCGATATCACGATGGCGGCGATGGCTACGATAAATATCGCTGCGATCTTTATGCTATCAAAGGTCATGATAAAAGCCCTAAAAGACTACGAATCGCAAAGAAAAGCGGGGCTAAATCCGGAATTTGACCCTGAGAGCATAGGCATCGCAAACACAACTTGCTGGAGAAAAAAATGAACATAAACGGACAACTTTTAAATTTACAAACCCATAGAAAAGTCGCAAAAATCGGCATGAGCGTCACTCTAGCCACAGTTTGCCTAACGGCGCTGGGGCTTAAAGGTAGAAACAAAAGCAGCTTTAAAAAGTGGCACGTAGCCTCAGGCGTCGCGTTTGTGGGTTTTTCGCTCTATCACGCGGGCCTCTACGAAAACGGCATCTTTAGAAACATGATCGTAAACGCAAATAAGAAAAACGCCGAGGCAAAAAGGCTAGCAAGCGATGATCAAGATAAGTGATGCGGAAATTTTAGCCTACATCGGCGAGGATCTGCCCTACTTTGATCTTACGACCTCGCTTCAAGGCATCCGTAAAAACGCCGTTTTAACCATACTGCCGCGCGAGGACGTGACGGTTAGCTGCGTAGACGTAGCGGCCGGTATTGCGCGTTTGCTAGACTGCGAGACGCAAATTTGCGTCCCAAACTCCGCCATCGCGGCCACAAATGAGCCGATCGTAAAAATCAGCGGTAGCTACGATAATGTGCACAAAGCCTGGAAACTAGCGCAAATTTGCCTAGAATACGCCTGCAAGATCGCCACCTACGCAAGAGCGATGAACGAGGCCGCCAAAAGCGTAAATCCAAAATGCGAAATCCTAGCCACGCGCAAGAGCTTCCCGTTTGCTAAGAAATTTTGCCTAAAAGCCGTGCTTGAGGGCGGCTGCGGCATACATAGGCTAAATTTGAGCGATAGCGTGCTATTTTTCAAAAATCACATCAAGGCTTACGGCTCGTATGAGGAGTTTTTGGCTCAAATTTCAACCTTTAAAGCAAAAGCTCCCGAGCGCAAAATCGCCGCTGAATGCGAAAATTTAGACGACTGCGAAGCGCTTTTAAGAGCGGGTGCCGACGTCGTGCAGTGCGACAAATTTACGCCAGAAGCGGTAAAGCGAGCAGTAGACTTGCGAGACAAGATCGCCTCAAACGCAGCCCTAGTCGCAAGCGGCGGGATAAATCTAAAAAACGCTAGGGAATTTGCCGCCACAGGCGCGGACGCACTCGTTACATCAGCTATGTACACGCAAGGCATGGCCGACATCACGGCGATTTTAGAGATAGTATAATTTGCAAATTTGACGGACCGCTTGGCGAGTCAAATTTGCGCTTGAGTTTAACGTATAGCTATCTCAAGCTTTCTCATTTTCTATCCTTTCTAAAGAACTCAACTATCATTTTTTGATTACACTTTTCTATCGAGGTAGTTTCATTTTTATTACACATCCAAAACGAACCGCCGGATTCCGGCCCTAGAGCATTTGTAAGACCCTGAATCAGCCAAGAGTGGTAGAATTCGTAGATGTATGTATTGTCGGCTAGTATTCTGCCCGTTTTTCTGTCTTTTATTAGTCCGCCGTAGTTAAATCCCATGTCTATTATCTTATCAAACATAGTTTTTATATCGGGCTTTTGCTCTAAGAGATGATACGAATCTTCCACTACGAGCTCGACAGACGCTATCTCATCTTCATTGATTTCTTTGCGAGCTATACATTTGTCTTTGTAAATTTGCTTGAGATCTTTTATATTGTATTTTATGTAGCTTAATATTTTAGACGGTTTTATATCTATCGTCGAGGCGTTTCTATCATCGAGTAACGATTTTATCTCTCTGATTATTTTATCCTCGCTTTCATGATTTGATTGCAGTTGATTAAAAAATATATTTAATTCTTCATACGTTATCGGGATACTCTTTAAAAAGCCTCTTGTGCTTAACTTGGCTGATAAAAAGCACTCTTGTGCGGTATAGTCATCCAGATAAATTCTAAAATATTTACCGTTCGTGGCGGGATTTTCGCTTTTTTCTTTATAATCTATGAAATTTACGTAGCCGTTTATCAAAGATATGAAATTCGCATCGGTCGTATTTGCAGGGAAATTTAGCCAATTGGTTGGATCTATCAAAGGAAAACCGCTTCTATTCCATTCGACTATTTCTCTTTCTCCTGCATAATATCTTCTACTAGTTGGCTTTTCGTGGACGTTTATCTTGCCGTATAAATTTCCGTAGTAATGAAATA
>NZ_CALIII010000224.1 GCF_938018145.1 uncultured Campylobacter sp. | reverse complement strand
TCTCGCCGCTCTGTGAAATTTATACCTTTGCTCCGCGTTTACTATCCTGCGCACTACTTGACCTTTTATCAGGGCATATCTGCCAATTCTTTTATCATACTCTCAACACTTTTGTCTATATCAGTTTTCGTAGTGCCGCAGTTGTCAAATTCTAAATAGCTAATATTTTGTTTAAGATCTGCTTTATGGTTCTCATACCAACTTAATTCTTTATCTATTTGTTCCATAAATTTTTCGTTATCAAAAAGATAGATGTAGGTAAAAGCCAATTTATTTCTATTTAGAATTATGCCATCTCCATTATATAGATAATACTCATGCTCGCCTACCAATTGAATTATCGGAGTAGTAAATCCTGCACTATTTTTATCTAAATTTACGCTTATAGACTCCTGCGTCAAAACAATAGGCTTTAAATTGAGTAATTCAGAATAGATATATCTTGATTTATTATAAGAGACATTTCTATCTCGGTTTATTTCCAATACTTTATCATACGTTATTTTATTGCCATACCCATAAGCAGCGTAATAATTCAGCATTTTATTATAGATATCTCTGCATTCATCGATATTCTTGGATTTTTTACAATCATTGCTCCTTACAGTATAAAGAATTATTTTGCCTTTTTCTAGAAAATCCAAAATCGCTCTTTTATACAGCTCCTCTTTGGGTAAAATTCTATCCTCTTTGAGGCAGTATCCTTGCTTGTATTTGTCGTAGTCGGAAAGGGAAACTATCGCAAAGCCTCGCGAAGTGGAAAAATCTGGCACGATGCGGATAAATGCGGCGCCAAGTATCGCCGCCAGAAGTATCACCGCGGCTAGGATTTTAAATTTAAGTTTGAGAAATTTCATCACGATCCTTTAAGTGCCGCCAATGAAGCAAACGCACGCCCCACCGCCGCGCGAAATTACGCCCGCTACTTCACGCCTTTTAAATTTGAGCCGAATTTACGCAAACCGAACCAGATCCGCCAAAATGCCGAATTTTACTCAAATTTAGAGCAAATTTTACTTCTTTATCTTCGAGTATATCCCGCCCAAAATGTCGTTTTGATAGATAAAAAGCGTGCGTTTTAGCCATGCGGCGTCCTTTTTAGCGGCGATGCGCTTGATGGCGGACAAATCACCGTCAGGCCTGTTTATACCTCGCTGCGTTGTGAAAAACGCCTCGTATCCCGCCTGCCTAGCTAGACGGATCAAATTTTCGTCGTATTTGCCGCGCGGCCAGCACAAAATTTTATCCTCGACGCCAAAATTTGCGCGCATAAACTCGCGGCACCGAGCGAAATTTTCCTCAGGCGGGAGCGCGCCGAAATACTCGTCAAAATGCGTATGCGTATGCGAGTGAAAGTCAAAAACGTCCCGCATCGCCGCTATCTCGTCAAGGTTCAAAAACACGTCCTGCGCGCGCTGGGGGGCTGCTTTTTTGTATTCTTGGTGCGTTAGCTCTACAAACTCGCCTCGTCGCTCGCTCGCGCGCTCGATCCACTGCGTCACTAAAAATATCGTCGCCCGCAGCCCAAACTCGCGCAAGACCTGGTAGGCGTAGACGTAGTTGTCCTTCCAGCCGTCGTCAAAGGTGATGAGGACGCTTTTTTTAGGCACGGCTAGCTCGCCCTTTTTATAGGCGACAAATTCGCTCATCGTGAGCGTTTTGTAGCCCACCTCAGCTAAAAACCGCATCTGCGAGGCAAAATCCTCTACGCTAGAGGCGATAAATCCGCCCTTTTTTAAAACATGATGATACATCAAAACGCTAACGCTCAACGCCGCCTCCTTTAGCTCCAGCTTGCGAATTTGCCGCCAGCAAGACGAAAAATCCGAGCATATAAAACATATAAAGTATGCGTAAATTTATCGCTTCAAACAGCCCGCGCACGCCGAAATAACACGCTAGCGAGATAAAAATCGCCGCAAAAAGCAGCTCGTGTGAGCGTAAAAAATACCTAAACGAATATGCTAAAAGCGATATAAAACCGCCAAGCAGCAGCGCCGTACCGACCGCGCCGTAGTAGTAGTAATGCCCGATAAAAAACGGCTCGTCGTTAAACCAGTACCGCTCGCCGTTTGGCCTCGTCTGCATCATCGAGATCTGCGCGCCTTTGTCTGCCTCGCCCCGCAAAAAGGCGTCATACTGCTCCTTGCCGTATCCAAGCCCAGTTATCGCGCGCGGACTCGCAAAAAGTAGCGGCAAGCGTTCCTTTAAGATTAGGTCGCGCCCCGAGCTAAAACTAAGTCCCGCAAGGCGCTTCCTCATACTCTCATTTTCGAGATTTGCCTCGCTCACTATCCCGATCTGCAAAAATTTATACATCGCAGTAGGTGAGCTCAAAACCGCCGCCGACGCACCTGCTACGCAAACGGCAAAAATAACGGCAAAAAGTTTAAATTTACGCTTCGCCTCGCCGCCTAAGATATACAAGCAAAAACCAAACATAATAAAACAAGCCAGCATCGCTCCCCAGCTGCCCCTAACGCCGCTCAAAATATCAAGCCCGACGGCCGCCAAACAAAGCGCGCCGCACGCACCCCGCGCCCATCCCCGCCTAAAAATAAAAACTCCCGCCAGCGCAAAAGGCAAAAACCTATCCACGTAGTCCG
>NZ_CALIII010000223.1 GCF_938018145.1 uncultured Campylobacter sp. | reverse complement strand
CCCGTGCAGCTAAAAAGCGCGATATATATCTGCGAAAAAAACTCCGAGATAATCTCTGCTAGCCCCCTAACGGCCGGCATGTGCTCGCCTATGAAAGAGACCACGTATAATCCAAACGTGGACGTACTTTTTCATTCGGGCGTGCAGGCTTGTAAATTTGCCGACGTCATGGCTATACTGCTAACGGGCATCGGCGACGACGGCGCGCGCGGGCTAAACGAGCTATATAAAGCCGGCGCCAAATGCGTCGCCGAAAACGAGGAGAGCGCGATCGTCTACGGCATGCCAAAGCGCGCGAAAGAAATCAACGCAAATTTAAAGTCGCTACCCATCGGCGGTATAAGAGCGGAACTGGAAAGGTTTTTACATGCTTGAAAATGCAAATTTGACGCCCGCTCCTAGCGATGCGGCGGGGCTAAATAAATTCGTCGAAGTCATCAAAAATATGTGCGGCGTGGATCTGGAGTCCAAAAAGGACATGATAAAACAGCGCCTAATAAATTTCTGCCAAGCAAACCGCATCCCAAGCTTTGAAGCCCTAAGCTCAAAAGTCCTCGTAGACCGCTTTATGAGGCAAGAGATCGTAAATTTGATCACCACGAACGAGACTTATTTTTACAGAGAGTTGCCGCAGCTACAAGCCGCGATCTATTACGCCAGAGAGGAGCTTGATAGCGTGCGGATACTGTGCGCGCCGTGCTCGACGGGCGATGAGGCGTACTCGCTGGGTATGCTAGCGCACTCAAATTTACTCGACGTAAATCGCGTTAGTATCGTGGGTATCGACATAAACTCCGAGGCTATCGATAGCTGTAAAAAGGGCGTTTATAGCGAGCGCTCGCTGCACCGCCTAAACGACAATCAAAAAAATATCTACTTTACAAAACGCGACGGCAAGTACGAAATCAAGCGCGAGATGCTGCCTAGATGCGAGTTTAGCGTGGCAAATATCTTTGACGACGCGATCTTTAAACTCGGTAAATTCGACATCATTTTCTCGCGAAATATGATGATTTATTTTAACGAGGAATTTAAGCTAAAAACGGTCGAGCGCTTTCATAAAATTTTGAGCGATCACGGCAGGCTCTACGTAGGACACGCCGATCTGGTGCCGTTTACGACGCTTTATAAAAAGCATATTTCAAACGGAACGACTTACTACGCCAAGGCCTGAGCGAGATAAATTTGGGATCAAATTTTGGCTCAAATTTGCCGTTAAATTTGATTTATAAATTTGACGTACCGAGACTGCTGCATTTTTGACGCGGGCGGCAAATTTATTTGGTCAAATTTGATTAAATTTGCCGCTTGTTAAACCCGCGCCGCAAAGTAAATTTACGCTAGCTCGTCTCTGTAAATTTTACGCACGAAGAGCCAGTAAATCGCTCCCGCAAAAAACATACAGCCTATTAGAGCCGTGATCAGTGAGAGGCTAAGCCCTAGCTCAAACAGCAGCCCTATGCCGCCAGAAATCACCGCCGCGACGCCCAGGTAAACCATGTCGTTATAGGCGATGATACGACCGTAAAACGCCGGATCGCACTTTTGCTGGATGAGCGTGTAGGTGTAGCTCCAAAGCGTCGAGGTGAAAAATCCCGCGCAGAAAATCCCGATAAATCCGATATAAAAGTTAAACTGCAGCGCGCTCCACGCGATGACGCCAAGCCCGTGACCGACGTAGATATAGACTAGGTTGGAGTTTGAGACGAATTTACTAAGCACGAGCGGGCCGACGATGAGGGCGACGGCGCGGCAGGCGTTGATGTAGCCGATGATGAGCGATGCCGAGAGCAGGCCGGCGTACGGATAGTCGGCTAGTAGCGCCACGAGCGCGTCGTAGCTGGTCACGCCTACAACCGCGTGCAGCATGATGAGGTGCGCGATGAGGGGGTTTTGTTTTACGTATTTTAGGCCGTTTTTTAGCATCTCGCGGACTTTTTCGCCGCCTTTTTTAGCTCGCACGGCGATATCTGTTTTAAGTAGGACTATGAGCGCTACTGCGTAAAGACCGCAGTCTAGCAAAAAGGCGCTTTTTATCCCGAAAAAATGGATATAAATGCCCGCTAGCCCCATGCCCGCGGTGTATGAAAACGCCCAGATGAGCGAGTGGATCTCGTTTGCGGTTTTTAGCTCGTCTTTGTTTAAAATTTTAGGAAAAAGGCTCATCTCGACCTGAAAATATGTCCCGCCGGCCCCAACTCTGATAAATATTATCACAAAAAGCAACCACATCAATGAAAGCTTGTCGATAAAAACGAGCATAAAAACCGTCACCATCTCCACGACCGTGAGCGCTATTAGCATCGGTTTGGGGCTAAATTTATCCACCACGATACCGCTAAAAGGCGATAGTAGCACGCCCGGCACGAAAGCTAGCGCAGCCGCCGCCGTGATCGCCCAAACGGGCGCGTCAAGCTCGATAAGCAGCGTAAAAATGCCCGTGTGCGAGAACCAAACGCCAAAATAACAAATCAGCTGTATGAGCGAGAGGCGCGCGAAAACGGGCTGGGTTTTTAGTAGGTTGATAAATTTACTCATTTTGGGCTTTGGGTTAAATTTGAGCGCTAAATTTGCCGATTAGTTTGCTTCTAGTTTTTTGTAGATGCGCTCCTGGGCGAAATTTTCTTTGATAAAGCTGTTTTGGTTGCTGATCTGGCGAAGCGTATCGCCGTTAATCTCGAAATTTAGCTTTTCGCGGTATTGATTCGTCACTCTTAGGGTGTTGCCTGATATCTCGTAAATGCCTGTTTGCAGCTCTCTTTGCGCGATCTTTTTTTGATAAACGGTGTCGATTTTAAACGTACCATCCGCGTTGAGTGTTAGCGTGCTTTTTGAGTTTTCGCTACATCCGTCGCAAAACACCTTAGCCTCGTAAACGCCGATCAAATTTTCCTTATCTACCTCGGCGCCGCACGTTTCAAAAACCTCCGTGCTGCCGCATTTTTTGTTACTTACCGCGCTTGCGCCGCCGCTTGCCGCACAGCCTGCAAATATCATCGCAGCTGCGGCTAAAAATAAAATATTTTTCATGATTTATCCTTAAAATTTTGGCTAATTATACTAAAAATTTTCCGCTAAAATGGCGATTTTTTAGCAAAAAGCGGCTAAAATGATGAAAAATATTTTAAGGAGTAGTCATGGAAGAGAGCATCCCGTTTATCGTATTTGCCGTGGTCGTGCTGGCCTTTGCGGTCTTGTTTTTAAAAGCCGGTATCAAGATTATCTCGCAGTCTGATATCTACATCGTCGAGCGTTTGGGTAAATTTCATAAGGTGCTTGACGGCGGTTTTCACATCATTATCCCTTTTGTCGATCAGATCCGCGCCGTGATCACCGTGAGAGAGCAGCTAGTAGATATCACGAAACAGCAAGTCATCACCAAAGATAACGTAAACATAAGCGTCGACGGCATCGTGTTTTTAAAGGTCGTGGACGGCAAAATGGCTCTGTATAACGTCGATAGCTACAAACGCGCGATCGCAAATTTAGCCATGACGACGCTAAGAGGCGAGATAGGCGCGATGAACCTTGATGATACGCTTAGCTCGCGCGACCGCCTAAACTCCGCGCTACAAAGAGCGCTCGGAGACGCCGCCGATAACTGGGGCGTAAAGATCATGCGCGTCGAGATCTCCGAGATCTCCGTCCCGCACGGCATCGAAGAGGCGATGAATCTACAAATGAAAGCCGAGCGCGAAAAACGCGCGATCGAGCTAAAAGCGCAGGCTGAAAAAGAGGCGCTCATCCGCAACGCCGAGGCGCTAAAACAAGAAAAAGTATTGCAAGCCGAAGCCATCGAGCGTATGGCCGATGCGAAAAAATACGAGCAAATCGCGCTAGCCACGGCTCAAAAAGAGGCGATGGATATGATAAACGAAAGCATGGCGCAAAACGCAAAAGCTGCCGAGTTCCTGCTCGCGCGCGACCGCGTCGGAGCCTTTAACGAGCTAGCCAAAAACGGCTCGAAAGATAAAATTTTAGTCCCTTACGAAGCGACCGAGCTCATCGGCTCTTTAAGTGTTTTAAAGGACTTTTTGGGCGCTAGGGCGGCGAAATGATACCCGCGTACTTGATGCTAGCCGCCGGCGTCGGGCTAGTCATGCTCGAGTTTATGCTCGGTAGCTTTTTCGTGCTATTTTTCGGGCTTGGATTTTTAGCGGTCGGAGTTTTGGGATTTTTTATCGATATCGCTTGGGAGTATCAAATTTTACTCATCGCTATCGTCTCATTGGTCCTGCTTTTTGCGCTTAGAAAGCCGCTAAAGACCAAATTTAACCAGCACGAAAGCGAGGTCAAAGATGACTTTTTAAACGAGAGCGGCGAGGGCGAGATCAGAGAGGGTATGGTTTATTTTAAAGGTACTTTGTGGCGCTACGACGGAAATTTAGCCGAGGGTGCAAAGGTGCGCGTGCTTGGCACCAAAGGCAATAAAGTCGTTTTACAGCGGGATTAAATTTGAGCTTTTGAGGGGGCTTTTGATGTTTTAGTTGTCTTTTTGCGCCGCTCAAATTTAAACAAAAAAGGATAGCGGTGAAACTTGCCGCAGATGCGTATTATGCGGGAAGTAAGGCTAAAGTCGTAGGGGTTTTGTTTGAAAATTTTAGCGACGAAAAGCCGCTCAAAATCATCTCAAAAGTAGTAGACGACGTGGCGCCCTATGAGAGCGGAAGCTTTTATAAAAGGGAGCTACCGTGCATCGTCTCGCTTTTGCAGGATTTGGATGTGCGGGATATCTCGCTCATCGTGATCGACGGTTTCGTTTATCTTGATGGCGATGGAAGATACGGTCTGGGTGGGCATTTATACGAGCGCTTGGAGCGCAGAGTGCAGGTCGTGGGCGTAGCCAAATCGCCTTTTAAAGGTAGCTGCAAGCTCGTAAGAGAAATTTGCAGAGGCGAGAGTAAGAGGCCGCTTTTTGTTAGCGCTGTCGGTACCGACCTAGACGAAGCGGCGCGGCTCGTAAAGGGGATGAGCGGCGAGTTTAGGATGCCTAACTTGCTTAAAATTTTAGACGACGAGACTAAAAGCGATTTTTAACTACTTTGCGGTGAAATTTGAGCTTAATTTTGATGTTGCCAGCTGGCCTAAATTTGAGGGGAAGTGCGATCAAATTTGACCTTGACCGCATTAAATTTTAGTGTTTGTGATGAGGACAGGCGTGCGCTTTGTCGCTTGCGCCGCTTTTGCCGTGATGAGCGCAGCCTTTATGTTGCGCGCACTCGTGTGCTTTTGCATCGCATTTTGGGCATGGCTTTGATTTGTCGCTATCGCCGCCGCAGCCCAGGCTTTTATCCGCTCCGTGATTTCCGTGATGAGGACACTCTTTTATCGCGCCGTGAGCCTGTGCGCAGCTAGCGTTTGCTATGCCGTGATGCGGGCAGCTTGCATCTTTTATCTGCGTAGCGTGGCGATACTCCTGCGCGTTTTGCTCGGCTGGAGCTGGTTTGTTCGCCGTGCAGCCTGCAAAAAATAGCGCCAAAATCGCAGCTAAAACTAAATTTTTCATCTTTTCTCCTTTGATAAAATGTCTCGCGATTTTATCAAATTTAAGCTTTATAAATCGGGTTAAATTTAAAAAGCCGTTGCAAATTTGACTCTAGGTTTTATGCGATCGACTATCTGTGACGGTGCGGAGCATAGCAGCTAGCGCCAAAAGGCTAAATTTTAGCTCGAGAGCGTCTTTTGTGGATTTTAAAATCATTTCTTTTCCTTTGCGTATGCCGTAAAATGATATCCGCAAGACGTTAAAGACGTGAATTTATCAAAGATAAAAGCGTTTTTCGCTAAACTCGCGTAAAAAATTTAAAGGAAAAATTTGACTAGACTAAGCGTAGACGAGGCGGTAAATTTGATAGAAAACGCCGAGCTAAACGAGCTTGGAGCGATGGCTCTAGCGCGCAAGCGCGAGCTGCACCCTGACGGCGTCACGACCTTTATCGTGGATAGAAACATCAACTACACGAACGCGTGCTGGGTGGACTGTAAATTTTGCGCGTTTTACCGCGATCATAAGGACGAGGACGCCTACGTGCTCGGCTTTGACGAGATCGGGCAAAAGATCGAGGAGCTCATCGCTATCGGCGGGACGCAAATTTTATTTCAAGGCGGCGTACATCCGAAGCTAAAAATCGAGTGGTACGAGGATCTCGTGGAGTTTATAGCAAAAAAATATCCAAGCATCACGATTCACGGATTTTCCGCGGTCGAGATCGACTATATCGCTAGGATCTCGCGTATCAGCACGAGGGAGGTGCTACGTAGGCTGC
Organism: uncultured Campylobacter sp.; assembly: GCF_938018145.1. Lineage (GTDB taxonomy): Bacteria > Campylobacterota > Campylobacteria > Campylobacterales > Campylobacteraceae > Campylobacter_A. The sequence continues at coordinate 4,076 of NZ_CALIII010000223.1, read as the reverse complement.
AAGAAAAGGGGCTCTACTCGATGCCCGGAGCCGGCGCAGAGATACTTAGTGACCGCGTCCGCGACGTGATCGCGCCTAAAAAATGCGACGTAGAAACGTGGCTACGCATCCACCGCGAGGCGCACGAGGAGGGGCTAAAGACGACGGCTACGATGATGTTTGGCACCGTCGAAACCACGCGCGAGATCGTGGAGCACTGGGAGCATATCAGGAGCTTGCAGGATGAGACTGGCGGCTTTAGAGCGTTTATATTATGGAGCTTTCAGGGACTAAATACGCGTCTAACCGCCGAGCACCCCGAGATCAAAAAGCAAAGCTCGAATCGCTATCTGCGCCTGCTTGCCGTCTCTAGGCTGTTTTTAGACAACGTACCGAACATCCAAAGCAGCTGGGTCACGCAGGGCAGCTACATCGGGCAGCTGGCGCTGCTGTTTGGCGCAAATGATCTAGGCAGCACGATGATGGAGGAAAACGTCGTCAAGGCCGCCGGCGCTAGCTACCGCATGAATCAAGACGAGATGATACGCCTCATCAAAGATATCGGCGAAAAACCCGCCAAACGCAATACCAATTACGATATTTTAGAAAGGTTTTATTGATGAAAATCATAAATTTAAAAGCCGCAAATTTACAAATCCCGACCGTTTACGAGGCTAGTAAAACCCTACCCGCGGTGAGCCTAAAGCTTATTTTCAAGGTTGCCGGAGCTTGCGTAGAGGACAAGGCGGGGCTAGCTAAATTCGTCGCGAAAATTTTCGACGAAGGCACGCTAAGCAAGGGCGCGGCTGGTTTTGCCAAAGAGCTTGAAACGCGCGCGATTAGCCTTTACGCGAGCGCGGGATTTGAGACGTTTGCGTTTGAGCTAAACTGCCTAAAGGAGCACTTTTCTTTCGCGCTTGCCAAGCTAAAAGAGCTTTTAGAGGAGCCAAATTTAAGCCAAAAAAGCTTTGAAAAGGTGCGAACTTTGACGCTGGGTGAAATTTCTGGCAACGAGAGCGACTACGACTATCTGGCTAGAGTCGCGCTAAACGGGCTGCTATATCCCGGTACGAATCTAGCAAGGCCTAGCATCGGCACGAAGCAAAGCGTAGAGAGTATCACTCTAGACGACGTTAAAAACTTCATCTCTAGCAAGCTTGATCTGGCAAATTTATTTGTAGTGCTAGGCGGCGAAGTGACGCCAGAGGAGCTAAATTTGGACGAGATTTTAAGCTCGCTAAAGCAGGGCGAAGCGCGCGAACTAAAGCTACTAAAAACCGATGAAAAATGTGGCGAAAAAGCCATCATCAAGCCTAGCGAGCAAGCCTATATCTACTTTGGCGCGCCTTTTGACGTTTCCCGCGAAGAGCGATATAAGGCCAAGGTAGCGACGTTTATTTTGGGCGAAGGCGGCTTTGGCAGTAGGCTGATGGAGGAGATCCGCGTGAAGCGCGGGCTGGCGTATTCGGCGTACGCTAGGAGCGAATTTGCGCTGAGCCACTCGCAAATTTGGGGCTATCTGCAAACCAAAAACGAGAGCAGGAGCGAGGCGGTCGCGGTCGTGAAAGACGAATTTGCAAAATTCGTCAAAAACGGCGTAAAGCCAGGCGAGCTAGCGCAGGCTAAAAGATTTTTGTTAGGCTCGCAGCCGCTACGCCAAGAGACGCTTTTTAACCGCTTAAACATCGCTCAGAGCGAGTTTTATAACGGCTTTAAACTAGGAAATTTTAAAGACGAGCTAGAAAAAATATCAAAGCTAAAGCTTGCCGAGCTAAACGCGTTTATCGCGGAGCACGCGGAGATAGAAAAGCTCAGTTTTGCCGTGCTTTACAATGAAATTTGATGAAAAAGACAAAATCAATCTAAAAAAAATCGGCGTAACCACTCTGCTCGACCTCGCGCTTAAGCTTCCTAAAAGCTTCGAGGATACGAGCCTAGCCGCCGCACCAAAAGACGGGCACGTGAGCGTCGCCGTGGAGATAAAAAGCGCGTATCGCCAAGGCGGAATGCTACACGCCGTATGCTGGTGCGAGGCGTGGGAGCAAAGCGTAAAGATCGTGATTTTTAACGCCAAGCCTTGGCATCACGGCGCTTTTAAGGTCGGCAAAAGCGTATTTGTAAGCGGCAAATGCGCCTACGCCTACGGCTCGTGGCAGCTAACAAATCCAAAAATCGTCACGAAAATAAACGAAATCATACCCAAATACAAACTCTCTCTCAGAGACGATTCGTTTAAAAATTTGATCCAAAAGTACGTAAATTCGCCAAATTTGATTGAGGCGGGACTCGCGCCTAGGGAGGCTGAGTTTTTGCTAGATCTGCACAGAGGAGACGAAAAAAGCGTGGCGATACTGGACGCGCTCGTTCGCGAAAAAGCGGGCGAAGAGGTGCTAAAATTCGTTGAAATTTACAACTACCTAAAAAAGCTAAACGCCAAAAAAACGCATTTTAAAGCGCCTAAAATCAAGCTTTTTGATATCTCTTCGTGGCTTAAAAATTTGCCGTTTGTGCCGACTTCCGACCAGCTAAACGCTATCGCTGATCTGCGCACGGACTTTAGCGGCGAGGAGGCAGTGCGACGCGTCGTGATGGGCGATGTCGGTAGCGGCAAGACGCTTGTTATGCTAGCCGCCGCGCTTAGCGTCTATCCCGGCCCTGCGCTCATCATGGCACCAACGTCGATACTGGCCGAGCAAATTTACGCAGAGGCAGTGCGTTTGCTGCCTGATTTTATGCGCGTTTTGTTAGTTAAAAGCGGCGATAAACCCGAATTTGACGGCGTAAATCTCATCATCGGCACGCATGTTTTGCTCTATCAAAGCTTGCCCGCTGCGCCTTTGGTGATGATAGACGAGCAGCACCGTTTCGGCTCGAATCAGCGCGAGAAAATCAACGCTCTAGCTAGCGGGGAGCTCGGGCAAGACTTGCAGCTTGATGAAGCGGACGATAAATTTGACGGCGGCGAGCAGGTAAATTTAGCCGCAACCGCACCCGAAAAAGGAAATAAGCAAACAAAAACAGCGGACGAGACCAAGGCTCACGTCGTGCAGTTTTCAGCAACGCCGATCCCACGCACGCTAAGCATGATACAAAGCAGCTTCGCAGAATTTAGCTTTCTAAAGCAGATGCCTTTTGAAAAGCATATCCATACGCAAATTTTACAGAGTGCGGACTTTGGCGAGCTGCTAACGCATATTAAATCGCAAATCGCTAAAGGCAAGCAAGTCGCCGTGATCTATCCGCTGGTTGAGAGTAGCGAAAACTCGAACTATCAGGGGCTGGAGGAAGCGCAGGATTTTTGGCGGGCAAATTTTACAAACGTCTATGTCACGCACGGCAAAGACAAAGAAAAAGAGCAAGTTCTGCGTGAATTTCGCGAGCACGGCGACGTACTACTATCGACTACGGTGGTCGAGGTCGGCATCTCGCTGCCGCGGCTTAGCACGATCGTGATCGTTGGTGCGGAAAGGCTTGGTCTAGCGAGCCTGCATCAGCTGCGCGGACGAGTAGGGCGAAACGGCGGGAGCGGATTTTGCTTTTTATTTACGAAGCTTAAAAATCCGCCGACGCGCCTGAGGGAGTTTTGCGAGACGCTGGATGGCTTTAAGATCGCCGAGATAGACCTCAAAAATCGCCAAAGCGGCGACATCCTAAACGGTGCGTTTCAGCACGGCGCGACGTTTGAATACTACGACTACGAAGAGGAAATCACGCAAGCGGCGAAGGATAGGCTTGGGATTTAGCTGAATTTGCCGTTGAGTCGGCAAAATTTGGCTGCTAGCTTGGTTTTTTTGAACGGATTTTAAATTTGAAATAAAATCGGTAAAAAATTTGAGTTTAGAAATTTATGATTTTTAAAATTTTACTTGAAACAAAATTTACAGATAGTTTTTGGAGCATTTTTAATCTAATTAAAGCTCCCATGATTGCATGGCTTATTATTGCTTTTTTGTGGATTATTAAAAACAGAATTTGCATAAAATTAAATGCTTGTAGTTATGACTTTTTGTAGAAGCTAGAGATATGCCAATTTGGGTTCATATTTAAATACAGTTTTTTGTATAAGGTAACTTAAAAAGCGAAGTCGTAAATTTAAA
>NZ_CALIII010000222.1 GCF_938018145.1 uncultured Campylobacter sp. | reverse complement strand
GTTCAAATTTGAAAAACATGGACATATAAAAAACGTCAAATTTTGCTTTAATAAAAATTTGATTTGATAGTGGCATCTTTGGTCTGATCGGGCTTATTTTTAAAAGTATGACAAAGTAAAAATGTCTTTAAATTTGTGGTTTAGTAGATTTTGAAATCTTATAAAAATGACACTTGGTGGAAGCGAGGGGGATCGAACCCCTGTCCAAAAACAAACCGATTACGGCCTCTACACGCTTAGCAAAAGTGAAAATTTCATCTAAAAGGGCTCACTTTCCAAAACCTTATTTTAGACTAAGACAAGATTTCGGCTAGCAGCTCGTCAGGCCGCCAACCTACGCTAGCTGGGGTTACTCGCCGTTATCTTAGCTAGTATCAGACTAGGCGAGGCTCAACTGAACTTACGCAGCTTTAGCGTAAGCAGGAGCGTAGTTAACGTTGTTTGCGTTTAAATTTATTTGAGCTTTTTACGCTTTGCTCAAAGCGACGTGCCACCGTGACCGCTCTGCTCCTGTCGAAGCCAAGTCGCTCCCGTAAGAATAGGCTAAATTTAGCCTTGTTTTAAAGGTTGTGGATTATATTATTTTTTGTATTTTTTGTCAAACGTCTAGTTTTTGGGGGATTTTTACGATATTTGCATCTAAGGGGCTGAAAAACTCGGCATCGTTTTCTATATCGTTTTTGTATCTGTTAAACTGGTCGCTCAATAAAAGCAGCCAGTCTACGAAGTCATCGTTTGCGGGTCCTTGTAGATCCCTTGCTTCGCCGCAAATTTCCTCTGCTAATGTCGTTAGTTTAAATATCGGATTGAGCTTCATAAAGCTTGAGGCAGACTTGATGTTGTGAAAAATTCTAAAAAGCTCGTTGATGTTGGCGTTATATCTATCGTTTCTAGTTAGCCCGATGATGAGAGGTTCCATCAGGTCGCACATCAAGGAGTAGTGCGACAAAAACTCCTCCACAATATCGTAAGAGTAGTCTATCTCGAGGCTTTTTAGTATTCCCATTTATTTTCCTTAAAATCATTGTCCTGATTGTATCATTTTTTTGATAAAATTAAAAATAAATTACCTAAATTTAAGGAGGAAATTTATGCCGAAAAATGATAAAAAAGTTACAATTTATGATATAATTAACAAAAAGGGTGCACAGCCCATCGTTATGATCACGGCTTACGACGCTCTTTTTGCGCGGCTTTTTGATGATTACGTCGACATTATCTTAGTGGGCGACAGTCTAAATATGAGCTTTAACGGCAAAAAAGACACCCTTAGCCTTAAAATGAACGACGCGCTTTATCACGTTAAGGCCGTTTTGCAGGGCGCAAAGCACGCTTTCGTCGTGGCTGATATGCCCTTTGGTAGCTATCAGGACGAAAAATCCGCGTTAAAAAACGCGACGAAATTTATCAAAGCCGGCGCGGACGCGGTCAAATTTGAAGGCGGTCTAAAAGCCGCTCCTATCGTAAAAAGGCTCGTGGGCGAGGGTATAAACGTGATGGCTCACATCGGGCTCATGCCGCAGTTTGTGCGAAAAGAGGGCGGCTACAAGATAAAAGGACGCAGCGAGGCTGACGAAGCGCGCTTGATCGACGAGGCAAAAGCGCTTGAGCGTGCTGGAGCGTTCTCGGCCGTGGTCGAGGGCACGCTAAGCTCGGTTGCGGCAAAGGTCGCAAAGAGCGTGCAAATGCCTATTATCGGTATCGGCGCGGGTGCCGACGTGGACGGGCAGGTTCTCGTGTGGAGCGATATGCTCGGGTTTTTCGACGAGTTTAAGCCAAAATTCGTCAAGCGCTACCTTGACGGCGCAAATTTGGTGCGAACGGCAGTCGAAACCTATGCCCGCGAGGTTAGAAAAAAGTCGTTTCCGAGCGAGGAGTTTGAGTATAAAATTTAGCTTGTTTTGGGTAAATCTGGTAGGCGGGGCAAATTTGATCACCCGGCAAACGACGGCAAATTTGGTCCTTAGGCGTTAAATTTGACAAACAGA
>NZ_CALIII010000221.1 GCF_938018145.1 uncultured Campylobacter sp. | reverse complement strand
TTCCTGCGGAAACGACATTCGAAAGTTCTATGCCGAATGCATTTTCAACGGACGACCATTTCGGTGTGCGCGGGCGTACGACCGAATTATTGGTGCCTTCGTAAATAACGCTGAAATACGGATATTTTGCGGTTATTGCGGAATCGGTAAAAACGCTTGTACGTGTAGGAACGCCGCCCTTATCAACTGCGGCCTTTTGCACTTCCGCACTCGTTAAATAAGTTAAAAGCTTTAAAGCCGTTTCTTTATGAGTACTGTTTGCGGTAATACCCATCATCCAATTGCCGATCATACCTGTTGCGTGTTTTTCCGAAGACGAGGATACGCGATCGGGAATTGCGGCATAGGCGGCTTGAGCGTTTGACGAAGAAATAAACCACGAAGGCCAGCCCAAAGCCATACCCGCATTGCCGTTCGCAACGGAAGCGACAATATCGTTCTTTTCATAATTGGCACCGGCGGCAAACAAATCGCAGTAAATTTTTAAAGCTTTTTTTTCTGACCAGTTTAAACATATTATCTCCTTTCTAAAAAAATATATAGATAATGATAACATAAATTAACAAAAATATAAAGAAAAATACGGCGGAAATTTTAGAAAGATTCATGAATTTTAATGGTTTGCGTTTAAGCAGAAGCGCCGCTTAGCGCTTCTAAATTTACTAATTTTATTCTACATCTTATCTTTTGCAGCGATACCCATTAGCCCTAGAGCCGTTTTTATCGAGAGCGCGACGACGGCGAAAAGCTTTAAAAGCTCGTCTTCGTTCTCGCTGCCTACGACGCGATTTTCGTTGTAAAATTTATGAAAATTCGCAGCCAGGCTCTTTAGATAGTCGCAAATTTTATTCATCGAGCGCGTGTTAAAACTATCGACTAAAATATCGTTTAGCGTGAGCGCCTCAAATAGCAAGTTTTTGCCGTCTTCACTCAAATTTGCAAATTTAACACCTACGACATCGGCGACGTTTTTGCCCGCTTTTGCGAAAATTTGATTGATCCTTGCGTGCGCGTAGTTGATATAAAATACCGGGTTTGAGCTATCCTCGCGCTTTAGTTCGTCCACGTCAAACTCCAGGTGCGTGTCGCAGCGCTTGCTAAGAAACATAAATCTAAGCGCCTCATAGCCGATCTCCTCGACCACGTCGCTCATCAGCACGACGTTGCCCGCGCGCTTGCTCATCTTGTAGGCTTCGCCGTCTTTTAGCAGGCTCACCATCTGCGAAAGTATGATCTCGAGGCGATTTTCGTCGTATCCAAGCAGATGTAGCGCCGCCTTCATACGCGCGATGTAGCCGTGGTGATCGGCGCCCCAGATGTTGATGCAGCGATCAAATCCGCGCCTAAATTTATCGTCGTGATACACCACGTCGCCGGCTAGATAGGTGCCGCGACCGTCCTCGCGCACGATGACGCGGTCTTTTTCGTCGCCCACTTCGCTTGATTTTAGCCAGATTTTACCCTCGCTCTCATAGATGCCGTTCTCGCTTTTTAGGCGATCTAGCGTGAGAGGGAGTTTATCGTAGTAGCTCTTTTCGCTAGCCCAGTTTTCGATGAAAATTTGCGCGTCGGCTAAATTTTGCTTGATCAAAACCAGCACTCTATCCTTACCAAACTCGGCGAGTTCGAGATTTCGGCCCTCGTCGTAAAATATCTCTTTGCCAAATTTCTCTAGCGCTTCTTTTGCGATAGGCTCGATGTAGTCGCCGCGGTAAAATTTCTCCGGATACGCCACTCTCTCGCCGAATAAATTTTCGCGCGCCCAAAGCGATATGGACGTGCCTAGAAGCTCGATTTGATTGCCTGCGTCGTTGATGTAGTATTCAGTCGCGATATTTTCGCCGATATGAAGCCCGACGCGAGCTAACGTATCGCCAAAAACCGCGCCCCTAACGTGCCCGATGTGAAGCGGACCGGTCGGGTTTGCGCTGACGTACTCGAGCAAAATTTTCTCGCCGCTAGTTCCGCCGCCTTTTGCAAACTCGCTCGGATTTGCAAGGCTAGCCGAGGCAAATTTATCCAAAAATGCGGGTTTTAGTTTAAAATTTATATAGCCGTTTAGCGCCGTAGCCTCGAAAACTTCGCTATTTTCAAATTTAGACGCTAGCTCGGCGGCTATGGCTACGGGGGATTTTTTGAGCTGTTTTGCTAGGCTAAAAGTAGGCATCGCGTAGTGCGCCAAGCCCTTATCTTTTGGCTTTTCTAGCGCAAAATCAAAGTCCACGGCGCCTTTTATCTCGTTTATTACGCTTTTTTTCAACGCCTTTCCTTACGCGTTTTTAGCCGTATCTTCAGTCTTTGCGGCGGTTGCGGTTTCTTCTTTTTTCTCTTCTACTTTTTCTACGTTCTCGGTTTTCTTATCATCTTCCATTTCCGATTTGAAGCTCTTTATTCCCTTACCTAGGCCTTTTGCGAGCTCGGGGATCTTTTTCGCTCCAAAAAGCAAGACCACGATAAGTAAAATAATAAGCAATTGTTGGACGCTTGGACCCATTTTTTCTCCTTTTGATTTTCGTTATATTAGCATAATTTTATCAATTATTCCATTTGTTAATAATCTCTTTTGCGTCTAAATTTGACGTTTTTAGGCGCATCGAGCGCAAAATCCCGCGCAAATTTTCATAGCAGTTTTGCAAGTCGTCGTTTATCAAAAAATAATCGTACTCTAAGATATGCTCCATCTCGCCGACTGCGTTTATCAGCCGCTTTTCGATGGTTTCCGCGCTATCGGTGCCGCGATTTTGCAGTCTTGATTTTAGCTCGTTTTTGCTAGCCGTCGTGATAAAAACAGAGGTGATATTTTTGGCAAATTTTGATTTAGCGATATTAAAACCCTGCACGTCGATATCAAAAATCGCTATTTTACCATCTTCAAGCGCCTTTAAAACGGGCTTTAGCGAGGTGCCGTAGTAGTTACCGTGCACGCACGCCCACTCCAAAAACTCGTCCGCATCTATCCCTTTTTTAAACTCGTCTTCGCTTATAAAATAATAATTCACGCCATCGGTCTCGCCCTGTCTCGGCGCTCTCGTTGTGCTTGATATCGAAAAGTAAAGATCGTTTTCCTCTTTTAAAAGACGGTTTAAAAGCGTGCTTTTTCCGCTACCGCTGGGGCCGGAGATAATTAAAATTTGCCCCTTCAACTACTTTTCCTCAAAGCTTATATTGATTTTTATGTTGAGATTTTTTAGAGCCTCTCGGAGCTCGCCGTCTTGCAACGAATTTTCTAGATTTTTAGCTACGGCGTCTGAAATTTGAGCCTTTAGCTCGTTTATCTTTGACGTCGTTTGAGCTTTTTGCGAGCTCAAATTTACCGCTTCTCCGCTCGCAAATCCGCCCTCATTAAGCGCTAATGCCATATCTTTTTCGCTGATTTGCTCGATGTCGCCATACTCGCTCGGATCAATCTGCTGCGCTATTTCAGACTCGTTTTGCATAGCTTCGGGCTCGCTGATTTCTTGCGCGTCTTGCTCGAGATTTATTTCCGTCTCGCTTTGATCGTCTGGGGCAAAAATATCATCCGCAAGCTCATCATCTAAAGCATCTTGCGTCAAATTTTCTTCGCTCGCAAAATCCTCTTTCTCCGCCTCACCGGCCGCTTCTGTGTCGCCCAGTAAAAACTCATCGCCCAAGGCGCTATTTTTGACCTGCACCTCTTGCTCGTCTGGCTCGTCAAATTTCATATCCATATCGGCGAAGATATCCTCTTGCTCCTCAGCTTCTTCTATTGCAAATTTATCGTCATTTTCCGCTTGCTCAAGGCTTTGCACAGCTTCAGGCTCGTCCGCGCTATCCATATCGACAAACTCGGCTATATCAGGCTCGTTCGC
>NZ_CALIII010000220.1 GCF_938018145.1 uncultured Campylobacter sp. | reverse complement strand
ACGAAGCAAATTTTAGAATCAGCACCACACGGCAAGCGATCTATCAGAGCGCAGAGGGTTTTATAACAGCCGTGAACATCGCCGATGAGATAAATTTGGTCGTTCATCTTTTCCTTTTCTTGTAAATTTACTTAAATTTTAGCAAAGTTTAGCCAACGGGGCATAAAAACAGCGCAACAAAACTACCTAAATTTGATCGTCAAATTTAAACGCCCTCACTCGCCGACGACTAACATCGCGCCAAGCGCTATCATAGTAACGCCGACAAAAAACTCCAAAATTTTCCACGCGGCGGGCTTTTGAAACAGCGGTGCCAAAAATCTAGCTCCGTATCCGAGCAAAAAGAAAAACGCAAACGACGCGCACATCGCACCGGTGCCAAAAAGCCTTGCGCTCTCGCCAAATTTCGTAGAAACCGAGCCAAGAAGCACGACCGTGTCAAGATAAACGTGCGGATTTAGCCACGTAAAAGCTAGCGTTAGAAGCGCTGTTTTGGCCGCTCCGTGCGCCTCCTTGCCGCCCGCTGTTAGCGCATGCGAGGCGCTAAACGCGCTATAAAGACTGCGTAGCCCGTAAATGCTCAAAAATACAAATCCGCCCCAAAGCGCGGCGGTTTTGATGACGGGATAGCGCTCTACCACGTAGCCAAACCCCGATACGCCCGCAAAGATCAGCGCGGCGTCGCTAAGCGCGCAGATGGCGCAAACGAGAAAAACATGCTGTTTTTTGATGCCTTGTTTTAGCACGAAGGCATTTTGCGCTCCGATAGCAAGGATCAGCGAGAGACCGAGTGAAAAACCAGAGAAAAAGGCATTGAAAAAAATCATTTTAACACTTATATTTTGTTTTTAAATTTTGACTGAAATGCGTGCGACAAAAAGCTCGGCGAAGTAAAATTCGCAACATGCGGAGATTTCTGTAAATTTGTGAGTCAAATTTTAGCAGCATCAAGGTGCGGGTCTCGGCGAATAAAATTTGAAGCTAAATTTATAAATTTAGCCGAATTTGGCTTCAAATTTGAATAGAGAACAATAAGGCGAAGTATCGCGAGATGATTTTGAAAGTTGTGCAGAAAATTTTAATCAAGACTAGGCATGTAGCCTGTCGTAGATTAAAATTTTCAAATCTCTTTCAAAAGTGCTCACGAGACGAGCCGCTAAATTTATTATTTAAACGCGACAAACGTCGCAAAATTCGCCCACCTAAATATGCATTCCACATTTTTAAACCCCGCGCTAAGCGCCAAATTTCTATTTTCGGCTTCGGTGTATGGTATGAGCACGTTTTCTAGCGCCTCGCGTTTTTGCGCGATCTCGTAGCGCGAGTAACCCTGCTTGAGCTTGTATTTTTCGTAGATTTCGATCATATTTTTACTCAGCGTCTTATCCTCAAATATAAGCTTCTCGCTAAAAACAAACACGCCACCGTCATTTAGCGCGCGGTAAATTTTAGCTACGAAATCCTGACGCTTGGGCGGGCGGATAAACTGCAGCGTGTAGTTCATCAAAACGGCGTCGCGGGCGTCAAATTCGCACTCTAAAATGTCCGCTAGCTCAAGCTCGATCTTAGCACCGTACGCCTCTATCTTGGCGCGCGCGTTTTGCAGCATCGCAGGCGCATTATCCACGCCTTTTAGCGCGAGGTCGTTTCTCTTGCGCCAAAGGGCTAGCAGCGTCGAGGCGGTCGAGCAGCCAAGATCTATCGCGCTTGCGCCGTTGGGTAAAATTTGAGCTAAAAAATCAGCGATCAGCTTTTGCGAAGCGTCGTAATACGGCACCGAGCGCCCGATCATATCGTCAAACACCGACGCCACGCTCGCGTCAAATTCAAACTGCTTTTTTATCGGTTCTTTAAAGATTTCGTCTTTCACGGCTCGCTCCTTTGAGGCGTAGCGTCGCCCACAACGTAGAGATCGCACACGCCGACGAACTCCATCGCCTGCTTGATGTCGGTCCCGATCTGCTCCTTTAGCTCCTCTAGGCTTTCAAATTTACGGTTGTCGCGCAGTCGCTTGATAAAGCAAACCGCGACGTCGCGGGCACCCTCGATGTTTTCGTTTAGCACGTGCGTCTCGACGCTAAAGTTGCCGTCCGTGCTCACGCGGTTGCCGATAAAGGTAACCGAGCCGTAGGTCTTGTAGCCGATGCGAGTCCTCGTCGCATAGACGCCCTCGCGCGGCAAAAGGTAGCTTTTGATGTCCAAATTTAGCGTCGGTACGAGCTCGCGCGACCCGATGCCCTGCCCCTTTATCACGCAGCCTTCGATCGAGTATTCGCGGCCTAGCAGGCGGTTTGCCTTGTAGATCTCGCCTTGTTTGATATACTCGCGTATGGCCGAGCTATGCACGCCCATACCGTCAAAGCAAACCTCGTCTACTACGACCACCTCGCCGTCAAAAATATGCCGCAAATCGTGCTTGTCCCACGCCCTGTTTCGCCCGAAACGAAAATCAAATCCAACGACGATTTTTTGCAGATTTTTAAAATCCCGCTTCAAAAGCGCGATAAACTCATCGCCGCCAAGCCCTTTTATGCTATCAAAATCATACAAAAAACACGGATAGCTCGAGTACTCGGCTCGCTTTAGCTTTGGCGTGATGTTGGCTTTGTTTTTGTCAATCACGACTAGTCCGCCGTACTCGCCCAGCTGCTTTAAAAGCTGCTTGTGGCCGCGATGTACGCCGTCAAAGTGCCCGATCGCGACGGCCGTGATATTATCTTTTGTTAAAAGCGTAGAAAAATTCGGCATTTCCTTCCTTTCCTTTTACCTCGCATTCGAGCGTTTGGCGCATTATCCAGCCCAAATTTGCCGCCGCAAGCTCAAATTTCGCCCTCGCCTCGCGCACGGCTTTTGCGTCCGTTACGACCCCTTTTTTATTTCGTTTAGCGCTCCTACCGACCTCAAACTGCGGCTTAAAAAGCAGGATAATATCGCAGTTTTCGCCCGCCAGAGCGTCGATGGATGGCAAAATCTCTTTAAGCGAGATAAAGCTCACATCGCAGGTGATGAGATCAAATTTGCGTGCGTCGTTTTTAGCGGCGTGGGGGTCAAATTTGGCGTTTTGAGTTTTTGCAGCTAAATCCATGCCAGCCAAATTTGACTCGTCCGTCTTGGCTCCAGCCTGCGTTA
>NZ_CALIII010000219.1 GCF_938018145.1 uncultured Campylobacter sp. | reverse complement strand
AGTAAGAATGCCCCATCTTGGCGAGATTCTAGTAAAATTTTAATATCGCTAATTTAGGGTCGCCTTTCTCGTCGCAAGAGAAATCTTACGATTTAAATTCAATTATAATTTATATATATTGATTTATAATTTTAAAAACTTCTTAGGAAAGGATTAATTATGGAATTTCGTATCGAAAAAGACACGATGGGCGAGGTAAAGGTTCCAAACGGCAAATATTGGGGAGCGCAGACGCAGCGCAGCCATGAAAATTTCGAGATCGGAGTAGGGCTGGAGACGATGCCAAGAGAGGTCATAGAGGGTTTTGCCTATCTAAAAAAGGCGTGCGCGCTTGTTAATCGTAAGCTAGGCCGCCTAGACGAGCCTCGCACCGAGGCGATCGCGCAGGCGTGCGATGAAATTTTAAACGGCAAACTGGACGGAAATTTCCCTCTAGTCGTGTGGCAGACGGGCTCGGGTACGCAGTCGAATATGAATTTAAACGAGGTCGTTTCAAACCGCGCGATGGAGATTTTGGGGCTAAATTTCCGCGATAAGGCAGCATTGGACGCTAAAGACGCGAAATTCGTACACCCAAACGATCACGTAAATAAAGGCCAGAGCTCAAACGACACCTATCCTACGGCGATGCGAATAGCCTTTGTGCTAGAGCTTCAAAAAAAGCTACTGCCCGCGATAGAAAAGCTTGAAGCGACGCTGGATAAAAAGACCGCCGAGTTTGCGGGGATCGTAAAGATCGGCCGCACTCACCTGCAAGACGCCACGCCGCTCACGCTCGGGCAGGAATTTAGCGGCTACGCGCATATGCTAAAGGCGAGCAAGGCGCAGATCCTAGCTACTATGCCGTTTTTAGAGGAGCTTGCTATCGGCGGCACCGCGGTGGGCACGGGGCTAAACTCGCACCCGAAATTTAGCGAGATGGTAAGCGACGAGCTAAACGCGCTAACGGGCACGGCGTTTAAATTTAAATCCCATCCGAATAAATTTCACGGCCTAACCAGCCACGACGCCGAGGTGTTTTTAAGCGGCGCGCTAAACGGTCTGGCGGCAAATTTGATGAAGATCGCAAACGACGTGCGCTGGCTAGCAAGCGGGCCTAGGTGCGGTATCGGCGAGATAAACATCCCCGAAAATGAGCCGGGAAGCTCGATAATGCCAGGCAAGGTAAATCCGACGCAGTGCGAAGCCGTCACGATGGTAGCGGCGCAAGTAATGGGCAACCACGTCGCGATCTCCATCGCTGCAAGCCAGGGCAACTTCGAGCTAAACGTCTTTAAGCCGGTGCTTACCTACAACCTCATCCAAAGCATCCGCCTGCTAAGCGACGCGATGAACAGCTTTGAGAAACACTGCGCTTGCGGCATCAGCGCAAACGCCGCGAAAATCGACAAACTGCTGCACGAAAGCCTAATGCTCGTAACCGCGCTAAATCCGCACATCGGCTACGCAAATGCCGCCAAGATCGCCAAAACCGCGCATCATAACGGCACGACGCTGCGCGAGGAGGCGATAAAATCGGGCATACTAACCGCCGAGGAATTTGACGCGTGGGTGGTGCCTGAGGATATGATAGCGCCGAAGGAGTAAATTCGGTCATTTGATTTTTGGGCTCGGCGGGATTTGGGCGATTTTGCCGAGCCTTCTTTAAAATCCATAAATTTAGGAGCGAGATTTACGGTTGTGCCTTAAATTTTACTCAAATTTGCCGATATACTTTTAAATTTAAAGGCACGGCGATGGATGTAAAACTAAACATAAATTTAAACTCAAATTTGATGAATTTAAGTAAAAGCGGCTCGGCGGTCGCAGGCGGAGCAAATTTAAAAAACGTAAATTTGCAAAGCAGCGATAGGGGCGATATCTTCCGTGACGCGTCAAATTTGCCTAGCGGCGCAAACGAGGGCGAAAGCAGCGCCGATATCCTAAAAAAACAGCTAGAAAAACTGCAAAAACGACTAAAAGAGCTTGAAGCCGCGATAAAGCGAATAAAAGCGAGCAAAAATCCATACGCAAAGGATATGGCGGCCTCGCTTGAGACGCAAAAGGGAGCGGTGTTTGCGCAGATAATGCAAATAAGCGCGCGAATTTTAGAAATGCAAGGCGGTCAGAGTAAAATTTGACGCCGTAAATTTGCATTTCAAATTTTAAAGCCTTGAAACCAATGAAGAAATAGGGCGATTTTGATTTTAAAATATCAAAATCAAAAAATAATTTGTTAAATCTATCTTTTTATACTTTAATTATTTTTAGGACTTTTCTCGTAAAAATCGGACTAAAATTTAGCCTTAAAAAACAGCGGGGTTTAACTACGCTTTACGCCCAGGGCGCGCAAGAGGAGCTTTTGACGTTTTCGGATATGCTTGCTAGCTCGCTGCCTCACAGCGTGTTTTTGCGCGGTTCAAGGGTTTATGCGAGCGAAAATTTACCCCAAGGCGAAGTAAGCGAGCCCGTAAATACC
>NZ_CALIII010000218.1 GCF_938018145.1 uncultured Campylobacter sp. | reverse complement strand
GCAAAAGATAGCGCCCAGCTACAAAACGACGACGCGTTGCTGTTTTTAAAACGTATCGCGATGGTGATAGCAAAGCTGCCGCCAGACGTCGTAGCAAACGTGATCGGACATACCGACAGCGAGCAGCCGGGCTCTGCCGAGTTTAAAGACAACTGGCAGCTATCGTCGGCTAGAGCTATCAGCGTGGTTAGCGAGCTCATCAAAGACGGCGTCGATCCTAAAAAGCTAACCGCGTCCGCAAAGGCCGAATTTGAGCCGTTTGCGACAAATTTTACCGAGCAGGGTAGGGAGAAAAACCGCAGGGTCGAGATCCACTTCGTTTCGTTAAATTTAGACGACAAAGCCAAAACGCAAAAAAGCATACTGGACGCGCAGGAGTAAATTTGAAAAAACTGACGTTTTTGCTGTTTTTTATCTTTGCGGCGGTTGCGATAGGCGAGGATAACGTAACGATCCCGACCGTAAATCTCAGCCTAAGCGCGCCCACTACGCCCACCCAGCTAGTTAGCTCACTAAACGTCCTACTAGTCCTCACGGTCCTTACACTCGCGCCATCGCTGGTTTTTATGATGACGAGCTTTTTACGGCTCATTATCGTTTTTTCGTTTTTGCGCCAGGCGATGGGTACGCAGCAGATGCCGCCATCTACGGTGCTTATTAGCCTTGCGATGGTGCTTACGTTTTTTATCATGGAGCCTGTGGGCAAGCAAGCCTACGAAGCGGGTGTGAAGCCCTATCTAAGCGAGCAAATCGGCTACCAAGAGGCCTTTGAGCGTGGCGTGAAGCCGTTTCGCGAGTTTATGATAAAAAATACGCGAGAGAAGGATCTGGCGCTGTTTTTGCGTATCAGAAATATGCCAAACCCGCAAAGCTTCGATGATATCCCGCTCACGGTCGTGATGAGCGCGTTTATGATCAGCGAGATGAAAACGGCGTTTGAGATAGCCTTTTTGCTCTATCTGCCGTTTTTGGTCATCGATATGGTCGTTAGCTCCGTGCTCATGGCGATGGGTATGATGATGCTGCCGCCGACGATGATTTCACTGCCTTTTAAGCTACTTATTTTCGTGCTCGTCGACGGGTGGAATTTGCTCGTCATGAATCTCGTTAAAAGCTTTCATTAGGTTTTTTGTCGCTATAATCTTAAAAAAGCTCCGCGCGCCGCTTAAATTTCATTTTATTTTACTTACGGCGCCAGACTTCAGACGGCGCAAACCTGCTCAAATTTAGCCCGCGCCGCCCAGAGCTAATAGGGAAGGGTTTAGATGAAAAAAATTTATATATTTTTGAGTTTTTGCGTTTTTTTAGGTGGTTCGGAGGTTAAATTTGAAGGAAATTTGCCCGAGCTGATTTTAGCCGCGCAGAGCTCAAATTTGGCTCAAATTTCAAACTACGAACCGCAAAAAGCGCAGCTGCAAAAAGACGCCGTAAAAAGTGCATATATGCCAAGCCTCAGGGTTGAGGGCGGATACAGCTTTTTAAGCGGCGACATAAACGTCCTGCGCCCGCAAAGAGCCGCCACGGCTAGGGCGATTTTGGAGCTTGCGGTTTATGACGGCGGCAAGCGCGAAGCCCTGCTAAGCTCGCTTTCGCACCTTAGCGCGGCTGAAATTTTAAAAAACGAGGAGTATCAAAACCTGCTTGCGTTTAACGCGACTAAGCTTTATTTTAGCTTTTTGTCGCTGGGCGAGCTCGCGACCGCAAAAGAGGGCGAGATAAACTACCTAAAAAACGCTCTAAATAGGCTGGAAAAATACTACCGCGCAGGGCTTAGCGACGAGAGCGAGTATGAAGCGGTAAACGCCAGATACGCCATGGCGCTCGCCGAACGCCTCGAAATCACGCAAAATCAAAACGAGATAAAAAATCAAATTTACGCGCTAACGGGCAGAGATATCGAGCCTGTGGCGGGCTCTAGGATCGCTTTTTTGGACGATGAAAACTCCGCGCCGCAAAAAAGCGAAAAGCCCGAGCTTGAGGCGCTTAGGCTAAATTTCGCCGCGGCCTTGGAGGATGAAAAGATAACCGCGTCCGAGACGAACCCGCAAATTTTCATCAAAAACACATACACTTTTATGCGCACTCACTACGATAGAAATTTGCTGCCCGCGCAGTATAGAAGCGCGCTGGAGCCGTATTTTGACGACTTTTTTAAGCCAAATTTAAACACCAACGAGCTGATTTTGGGCTTTAGCTGGAAGGCGTTTGATTTTGGCGCGAACAAAAAGCGGCGCGAGATAAAGCGCATAAGCGCGCTGCAAGCGAAGCTAAATTTGGATCAAAAGCGCTTGCAAAACGAGCTAAATTTAGCAAATATCAAAAACGACCTAAAGACGCTCGAGCAAAAGATAGCCGCGGGCAAAAGCGCGCTAAACTCGGCGCAAACCTCGCTAAATGCCGTTAGTAAAAAGTATGAAGCCGGGCTGCTTGGGTACGTCGAGTTTTTAAACGCGACCGCGCAGAGCTTTAGCGCAGGCAGCGCGCTGGAGCTAAGCAAGAGTAAATTTGAGATCAAAAAGGCGGAGTATCTGTATGAACGCGGCGGCAAAATCGCCGAAAATATCGAAAAAACGGAGCGCAAATGAATAAAATTTTACTTTTTTTACTGAGTGCGGCGGTTGCGCTTTGTGCCCAGGATAGGATCTACGCGAGCTTTGACGTCGCAGCGGCAAAAGACGCGCAGCTCGCACTAAAAGCCGTGGGTATCGTAAAGACCGTAAACGTAGAAATAGGCTCCGCGGTAAAGCGCGGCGACGTGCTACTCGAGCTTGAAAACGAGAGCGAAAAGCTAGCCGTAAAGCTCGCTCAAAACGACCTAGAGAGCGCGCAGACGGCAAAAGCTCACGCAAAAAGCGTGCTGGATAAATTTAAACTCGTTCAAAGCGTGAGCTCGAAGCAGGCTTTTGAAAATGCGGAATTTGATTTCAAAAACGCCGCGCTAGCCGAAAACAGAGCGCATCTGGCGCTAAATTTGGCGCAAAAAAGACTTGAGGATACGCGGCTACTCGCTCCCTTTGACGGGACGATATCTGGCAAGAGTATCGAGGTCGGCGAGGGCGTGGGCGGCGTAGCGCAAAAGCTGATGTCGGTATTTTCGTATCCCGATGTCAAGCTCAAGCTTAGCTTTGATGAGAAATTTAAAGACCACGTAAAAATCGGTAGCGAATTTGTCTATAAACTAGACGGTCAAAGCGAGGAGAGGCGCGGTAAAATCAGCCTCATCTACCCGACTATCGACACGAAAAACGGCAAAATTTACGCCGAAGTGCAGGCGCAAAATTTGACGCCTGGGCTTTTTGGCGAGGGATATATCGTCTCTAGCGCGCAGGACGGGGACGCCGAGCCTAAAAATAAGGACGACAATAAAACGTCTGAGCTTAAATTTGACGGCTTTAAAAACGGCGGACTTGCGAGCGCGAAATTTGACGTAGAAAAAGCTAGCTTCGGCGCGGCGCGGTTTTCAAATTTGACGCTGCAAACGAAAAGCGAGGTAAATTTGAGCTCAAATTTGGCGAATGTAGCTAAATTTGACGCCGCCGCGAAAAATGCAAATTTAACGAGCGGGTCAAATTTATCGCATAAACAAGATGGCATAAATTTAAACGTCAAATTTAACGCTACTCAAATTTTACTGGCTGATAAACGCCAAACGCTTTTTGCAGAGCAGGGCGAACGGGCAAATTTGATGCAAAAACCCGTTTTAGCAAAAGCCCGAAATGTATAAACTAGCCATAAATCGCCCGATTACGACGCTGATGTTTTTCGTCGCGCTCGTATTTTTCGGCGCGATGTCGCTTCTTAGGATGCCGGTAAATCTCTTTCCCGAGGTCGTCATCCCGCTGGTTAAGATCACGACCTATGCGCCGGGCGACATGAGCCTCATCGAGAGCAGGGTCACTAAAAAGATCGAGGACGAGGTCTCGACGATAGACGGTATCAAAAAGATTAGATCCTATACATTTAACAACCTCAGCATCGTTTTGGTCGAGTTTAATCTCAAGAAAAACATCGACGTCGCCGCGAACGACGTGCGCGACAAGGTCGCAAAGGCAAAGCTCGATGCCCAGCCAGAGATAGAGAAAATCAACAGCGACAGCGGCAAGGTGGCGAGCTTTTTCGTTAGCCGCAAGGATGAAAATTTAACCGCGCTCATGCAAACGGTAAAAGACGAGGCAAAGCCGTTTTTGCAGCGCGTAAAAGGCGTGGGCAAGGTCGATGATAAGGGATTTTTGGAGCCTGAGATCAAAATTTACCTTGATCCTTTTAAACTCGATAAATACGCTCTAACCGCGGCCTCGGTCATAAATATAATCAAATCGCAAAATTTAAAAGCGCCGCTTGGCAAGCTGGAAAACAGCGAATACGAGATATTTTTAAAGAGCGAATTTGACGCTAAAAGCGTGCGCGAGCTAGAGGAGATCCGCCTGCAAAAGGACGTGTTTTTAAAAGACGTCGCGCGCGTGGAGCTATCTCATCACGACACCGACGCCGTAGCGATGTATAACGGCAAGCGCGGAGTGCTGCTTGACGCTATAAAAGTAAGCGGCGCAAACACGATCGAGACGATAGACGCGCTCAAGGCTAAAACGGACGATCTAGCGGCAAAACTGGGTGCAAACTACGAAGTAGAGCGGGTTTACGAAAAGAGCGAGAGTATCCTAAAACACATAAATCAGGTCAAATTTGACATGATGCTGGGCGTCGCGCTCACCGTCGTCATCGTCTTTTTCTTTTTGCGAAGCTTTAGCGCGACCATCATCGCCGCGCTCGCGATCCCGGCTAGTATCGTGGGGACGTTTTTTATCATCGACGTTTTGGGCTTTGATCTAAACCGCCTCACGCTGCTGGCTCTCACGCTTGGTATCGGTATATTTATCGACGATGCGATCGTGGTCGTGGAAAATATCTCCAAAAAGATGCAAGAGGGCGAGAGTAATCCGCTAAAAGCGAGCTTTGAGGGCGTGCGCGAGATCGCCTTTAGCGTGCTTAGCATTAGCGCGGTGCTGCTTTGCGTGTTTGTGCCGATCGCCTTTATGGAGGGCATCGTCGGACAGTATTTTAACTCCTTTGGTATGAGCGTGAGCGGCGGTATCGTGGTGTCGTTTTTGGTTTGCATTATGCTGATACCTAGCCTGGCGGCGAGATTTTTGAGTGAGGGCGAGAGTAAATTTTACCGCGTGACAGAGCCTATATTTGAGGCGCTCGAGAGCGGTTACGAGCGGCTTTTGAAGCTTATTTTGAGGTTTAAAACCGCGTTTGTTATCCTTACTTTTGGCGTGCTGGCTCTTTGTATGAGCCTAGCCGGCAAGGTCGGTATGGACTTTTTGCCCGTCGAGGACGAGGGGCAGTTTGAGATATTTTTAAAAGCAAGCCCGGGCATCTCGGTCGAGGCTATGAGCGCTAGAGCTAGCGAGGTCGTGCGCGAGGTAGATAGCGATCCGCGCGTCGAGTACTCATATATGATCGCTGGCTACACGGACTCAAAGGACGCGTACAAGGCTAAAATTTACGTCCGCTTAAAGGGCTTTGAGTCGCGAAAAGAGCGCCAAACGCAGATAATGGACGAGTATAGAAAAAAGCTTAAATTTGACGATCTCTCGGTCAAAGTTCTGCAGATACCATACGTCGATACGGGCAGCGACAGCGAGCCCGTGCAGCTAACGATCACGGGCGATAGCCTAGAAAAACTAGACGAAATCCTACCTAAAGCTATCGCCATGGTGCGGGCGATAGAGGGCACGACGGACGTGGGCAGCGATAACGAGGATAAGATAAACGAGCTGCAAATCAGCGTAAATAAAGACAAAGCCAAGCGTCTAAACGTCGATCCTAGCGCGGTCGCGCAGGTGATATATGCGTCCTTTGGGCAAAATAGGCTTGGTAGCTTTGATAACGGCGACGCGCAGTACGATATGATACTGAGGTTTGACGACGAGTACCGCAAGGACGCGCAGGCGCTGCAAAAACTAAAGATCAAAAACGCCCACGGCGAGAGTATAAGCCTAAGCGCGGTGGCGGAGTTTAAGACGAGCAAGACCTTTTCCGTGATAAACCGCTTTAACAAACAGCGTCAGATCAGGATCGTCGCAAACGTAGATAACGTCCCGCTTGGCGCCGTACAAAAAGGTATTGACGAAAATATCGGTAAAATTTTGCCCGCGGGCTACGATTATGTGATGACGGGCTTTATCGAGATGATGAACGACACGAACGCGGCCTTTGTCTTTACGATCAGCCTTAGCGTCGTACTCATCTATATGATCCTAGCCGCGCTTTATGAGAGTTTTATTTTGCCGCTCATCATCATGATCTCGATGCCGCTTGCCTTTGGCGGCGTGGCGGTCGGGCTCTATCTTAGCGGCAACTCCTTTAGCTTGTTTGTGATGGTCGGCGCGATCTTGCTTTTTGGTATGGTGGGTAAAAACGCGATTTTAGTCGTGGATTTTGCAAATCGCTACGCAAACGAGGGCGTGGAGCTAAACGAAGCCATCGTGCGCGCGGGCGTTAAGAGGCTACGAGCGATACTGATGACTACTTTTGCGATGATATTTGCGATGTTGCCGCTTGCGCTTAGCAGAGGCGCTGGATACGAGGGCAACTCCCCGATGGCGATCTCGGTGATCTCGGGGCTCATTAGCTCGACGCTGCTAACGCTGCTAGTCGTGCCTGCGCTCTTTGGCGCGGTGTATAAGATAGATAAATTTGTGAGTAAAATTTATAAAAGAGAGGAAATTTAAGGCTCAAATTTGAGTTTGCTTTCGGCGAGACTTGTATCAAATTTACGCTCGGCGGTTGCTCGACTGTTGGGCGCTGATTTTGATTAAACTAAAAAGCCGATTTTGCTTTGAGACCACATTAAATTGATTTCCGTAATTTAACGTAACAAATTTGCCGTTTTGCATTCGTCTGCCTCTGCTAAACCCTGTTTTTAAATATTTAGCGCAAAATATAGATTCCTTATTTATTTGATAACGGTTTTAGAAATTATTAATTTTTAAAATGCTAAAATCCGCGCCGATTTAAAGTAAATTTTAAAAGGACAAATTTTAAACGTGAATATACTTGACAAAAAGACGATGTATAAAATTCATACTTATATTTCACTCATATTTTGCATTCCGCTAGTTATCGCATGCTTTACCGGTTCGGTTTTAGTTTATAAAGATAAGATAAATAATATTTTAATGCCAGGCGTCATCTATGTAGCAGACGGCAACGATAAAAAGAGGCTAAAATTTGACGAACTAAGAGAAAAAATAGAAAAAGAGTATCCGCATCACGAGATCGTAGGTTGGAATATCGACGTAGATCCGCAAAAAACGGACAAAATTTGGCTTTTGCCTCACGGCGCGGGCGAAAAAGAGTGGGCCTGTATCTATCTGGACGCTTTTAGCGGAGAGATAAAAAGCGACCTCGTGCCGCACGATAGCGGATTTATCGGCGTTATTACCGAGCTTCACGAAAATTTGCTTCTTGAAAAAAGCGGTCAAATTTTGCTTGGGCTAACGGCGATTTTTGCCTTTATTATTTCGATCAGCGGCTTTATTGTTTACCGAAACTTTTGGGCGAATTTGCTGCGTCTTCGGTTTTCGCGCATGGCTACTTTTATGAGCGATTCGCACAAATTTATCGGCGTTTTTTCGACGCCCGTTATTTTTGCGGTCGCGCTTAGCGGTGCTTGGTGGGAGCTTAGGTTTATGTTTATGCCGCCCTTTGATAATTCTAAATTCGTAATCGGTCCGCAAATTTACGACAAAAATATCTCTATCGACGCCCTCGTGCAAAAAGCACCCTCGGATATGTCCGGATTTAGGACGCACTACGTTAGCTTTCCGTTTTATGATGGCGCAAATATCACGCTTTACGGACAAAAACCACAGCAAAGCTTCCTACATAGCCAGTACTCAAGCACCGTTACTTACGATAAAAATAGCGCAAATTTAATCGATGTAAAAGATATAGAGCTAGCAAGCAAAACGGATAAATTTTTATCGACGTTTAGGCGCGCTCACTACGGCGACTATAACGCCGCGACTAAATTTTTCTGGTTTTTGTGCGGGCTAGCTCCGCTTGCGCTTAGCGTTTCGGGGATTTACTTATGGATAAAAAGATCAAATTTTAAAAGGAGAAAAAGATGAAAAATAAAATTTTGTTTTCGGTTGCGGCGATAAATTTGCTCGCGTCCGTTCAAATTTTAGCCGCCCAAAACGGCGAGAACGTAGCAGGCAAAGAGACGCTTGATGCCGTCGAGGTAACTAGCGAACAAAGGCGCGACGACGTAAAATACAACGCAAAAGAGCTAGTAAAAAGCACCACGAGGCTAGACCTCACCTCGCGCCAAACGCCTCAGTCGCTAACCGTCATCACCGAGGCTAGGCTAAAGGATCAAAACATCAACGACTATCAGGTGCTTTTGCGAAATATCCCGGGCGTCACGCTTAGCAAGTGGGACGAGCGCGTATATCCTACGGCAAGAGGCTTTAAGATAGATTATTATTTGCTTGATTCGATGCCTAGCTTTGGCGGATTTAGCCTAGGCGCAAACGATATGAGCATGTTGCCGTATGAGCGCGTCGAGGTCGTAAAGGGCGCAAACGGCCTACTAGCGGGTGCAGGCAATCCAGCGGCTAGCTTAGATTTCATCCGAAAAAGAGCAAATTCAAAAGAATTGACGGGAAATTTTAAACTAAGCGCGGGCTCGTACGATAGATACGGCGTATCTGGCGACGTGCAGACTCCGGTGACTGCTGACGGCAGCGTGCGGGCTAGAGCGTCTTTTATGCACGAGAAGTCTCGCTCGTATATGGACTACTATAACCGTAAAAACACCGCTATCTACGGCGTAGTGGATGCTGATATCATGGATAGTTCGTGGCTAAGCCTGGGCGCGTTTTATCAGGAGCTAAAGCGTCACGGCGTACGCTGGGGAGGAATGCCTGCGTTTTACAAAAACGACTCTAGGCGCGAGTTTAGTAAAAATGAAATTTTCTCGCAGCCTTGGACTAGATGGGATATCAAGACTTTTGACGTTTATGCCGATTTTAGGCACTATTTTGAAAACGAAGCCAGCCTAAATCTCTCCTACTCCTTCCGCCGCGCAAATACGGATACTAATTTGCTCTACTACGGCGGCAAGGTAAATTTAGACGGTACGGGCGATGTTAGCGGACTTAGCGTCTATGCAAACAAACGCGAGGAAAATATCCACAACGTAGAC
>NZ_CALIII010000217.1 GCF_938018145.1 uncultured Campylobacter sp. | reverse complement strand
TAAAAAGCTGATAGAAATCTACGAAAAAGCCTGCCACGAGGAAAACAAGGCATCGGGCTGCTACAACCTTGCAGTGGTGTATTTTGAAGGCACGGGCGGAGTGGAGAAAAATTACGAAAAGGTGATAAATTTATACCAAAAAGCTTGCAATGCCAACTTTGCGCTTGCTTGCAACAACCTAGGCTACATCTACGAAAGCGGCAACGGCGCGACTCAGGACTTCGCTAAAGCCGCCGCATACTACGAAAAAGCCTGCCAAGACGACGAAGGCTGCACCGCACTAGGACTTCTTTACGCAAACGGCGCGGGCGTCAAAACCGATATCAAAAAAGCCATCTCGCTCTACACTAAAGCCTGCAACTACGGCGATATGATGGGGTGCAATAACCTAGGCTACCTGCACCTTGAGGGCATGGGCGTAGAAAAAGACTACGCTAAAGCAAAATCATTTTATGAAAAGGCCTGCGCTGGCGGCGTGGGTATCGGCTGCGATAACCTCGGCTTTTTATATGCATTCGGTCAAGGCACGGAGCAAGACTACGCTAAAGCTAAAGAATTTTACGAAAAATCCTGCAACCTAAACTACGACAAAGGCTGCAACAACCTAGCCATAATGTACGCCGAGGGCAAAGGCGTAGCGGCCGATATCGCCAAAGCCAAAGAGCTCTTTGACAAAAGCTGCGCAAAAGGCCTAAAAGTCGCGTGCGAGAATGCGGAGTTTTTAAAACCGGAAACAAATAAAACTAAATAATTTAAGGAGATAATATGATTTTACGTTCTATTTTGGGTTCGGCGCTACTAGCGGCGCTACTTTTCGGAGCCGAAGCAAACGAGCAGGCCGGCAAGATGAAGCCGATGTTTCAAAGCGTGGATCCAAGTAAAGCTACGCTAGTAGGAAGCGGCGAGGATAAAGAGTACTGCGCCGTTTGCGGCATGAATTTGGTTAAATTTTATAAAACAAACCACGTTTATAACGGCAAACAAGTAGCATCCCTACACTGTCTATACGAACTAACGGAGGGAAAAATCCCAAGCGACGCGCAGGTCGTCGATACGAAAAATCTAAATTTGATCGATGCAAATAAAGCCTTTTACGTCGTCGGCAGCAAGATCGGCGGCACGATGACTAGAAACAGCAAATACGCCTTTTCAACCGAGGCCGACGCGAAAGAGTTCCAGGCCGAAAACGGCGGCGAGATAATGAATTTTGCTAAGGCTTACGAGATTGCCGGACAGGACTTTGAGGGCGATAACAAGATGATCAAAGCCAAACGCGAGGGCGGCGTTTACGCGCACGGTAAGGAATTTTACGAAGCAAACTGCGAAAAAACCGATCCAAAAAGCTTTAAAGCCATCTCCGAGCTAAAAGCCCATCTCAAAAAAACATGCGACGCAAAGGGCGCTAGCAAGGCTCCAGAGTACGACAAGCACTTGCAAGCCGCAGCTTTGTATCTATGGGACGCTCCGGCAAATTTAGGCACGAGCGATCAAGCCTCAAAATCTAAGCAAAAAACGCAAAAAGCCGAGAGGATCGTCGTGCCAAAAGGCGCGCGCTGCCCTGTTTGCGGTATGCTAATCGGCAAAAACCCGCAGTGGGCGACGATGATGAAAACAAGCAAAGAGGAGCTTTACTTTGACGGCGTCAAGGACATGATGAAGTATTATTTCGAAAAAGGCAAAAAAGACGATCAAATTTACGTTAGCGACTACTACAAGCTAAACAAAATCGACGCTAGAACCGCCTACTACGTAACCGGCTCAAACGTACTCGGACCTATGGGTAACGAGCTCATACCGTTTGCCAGCGAAGAGGACGCTAAGACCTTCGCCAAAGATCACGGCGGCAAACAGATCGTCAAATTTGACGAGATAACTACGCTTTTGGTTGAGAGGTTGATGTGAGACTCATCTGCGTTTTAGCGGGCTTTTTTGCGCTTCTTTACCTTTGTATCGGGGCGCATTATCTAGGCTTTGATAGGGCCGGCAAGGAAGCTCAGCTAAATTTGATCCAAAAATCCGTCAAAGACGCGCAAATTTCGACGAATTTTATTTCAAAAGAGTACGGGAAGTTTGTCTATGCCGAGTAAAAATTTTATCGATTACGCCGTTACGCTGCTCTATAAAGACCGCGCCGATCACGCTTTTAGCTTTTTTATCTTTGCCTTTATCGTGTTTATCTTGAGCGCGGTTCTTTTCGTCTCAAGCTCCATCCAAAGCGACCTTACAAATTTGACCCGCTCAAAACCGGAAGTCGTCGTCGAAGCTCTGCGCGCGGGCAAACGCGACTTGATGCACGACGGCTACATCTACGACGTCTCAAAGATCCCCGGCGTTGCTAGCGTCGAGGGAGCGGTCGAGGGAGAGTATTATTTCGCGCAAAAAAGAGTCTGGTTTCACATCGTCGGCGACGAAAATTTGGACGAAAACGAGATGATCGTGGGCGAAGGCGTGAAAAAAGAGATGGCGGAGCTTTATTACGAGGATGTTTTTAACTTTTTAACCGAAGAAAAAATGATCCCGATAAAGATCAACAAAACCGCGCCGCATGAAACGGGTATCGTCTCAAACGACGTCATCTATATGAATCCCGCCACCGCGCGCGAAGTGCTAAGCCTAAAAGAGGGCGAATACACGAGGCTCTACGTCGAGGTACCAAACGTAAACGAGATCAGCGAAGTGGCCCTAAAGATCCAAAACGTCTATCCAAACACCGAGGTTACGAGCATCGAGGACGGAG
Source organism: uncultured Campylobacter sp. (assembly GCF_938018145.1). Lineage (GTDB taxonomy): Bacteria > Campylobacterota > Campylobacteria > Campylobacterales > Campylobacteraceae > Campylobacter_A. The sequence continues at coordinate 79 of NZ_CALIII010000217.1, read as the reverse complement.
TAGCCAAAATAAGGCACCTTTACTACTACAAAGGCGGCATTTTCATGGTGCTTTACGTCGTGGCGATGGTTTCGTTTTT
>NZ_CALIII010000216.1 GCF_938018145.1 uncultured Campylobacter sp. | reverse complement strand
GAGGTCGCAGAGGGCGTGGATACCTCCTACGCGATAGAAAAGATTGCCGCCGGAAAAGGCATTTATACGCCGATAGTAAACGAGATCGCGGCGATGTTGCGCGGTAAAGATGTGCAAGAAAGCCTGAGAGATCTACTAAGTAAAAAATAAAATTTGGCTAAAACGCGGCATTTTGCGGCGGAGGTAAATTTGGTTTGTAAAACCGTTATTTACCTGCTTCGGGGATAAATTTAAATTTTAAAAACTCCAATCCTGAACGAATTTTATTCGTAAAATTTAAAAAAGTTAAATTTGACACGATGTTTGCATGCTTTGTTTATGTTGTTTTAGGCAGTAAAGCAAAAATCAAAACAACAATATCCATACTGCCCAAACATAAATATCAATCAAGTAAGAACATCGCCAAAGTCTCCAAGATCAAATTTGCGTTAAAAGCTTTCCTTGACAGTTGTTTGGTCATTTTTAAGCACTTTTTTGTTTGTAACAAATTTATAGATTTAAATTTTGTTGCTTTGGCTAGCCCATCCGTCCAAACCGCGCTAAGAGTCCTTAAATTTATCCAAAATAGTGTAAAATCCGCAAAAACAAAAAAGGAAAGATATGAAAAAATTTATCGCCGTGCTTTTTTCGGTGCTATTTTTGGCGGGTTTGCCGACTGCGCTAAACGCCGCCGATACACAAGCGCAAGAAAAACCGACGCTTCGCAAAATGATAGCCCAAATGATAATGGTCAGCTTCAACGGCTCTGATCCCAAAACCGCCAAAGAAGCCGTCTCGGAGGCCAAATATCAGCGTTTTGGCGGCGTGATGTTGCTCGGTAAAAATATTTCGGATAAAAAGAACCTCAAGGTGTTAACAAGCGCATTTAAAGAGGCGCAAAAAGGCATTTTCATCGCTATCGACGAGGAGGGCGGGCAGATCACGAGATTTAAGGATAAGAGCGGATTTGAGACCTTTATCTCGGCGCAAAAAGTGGCAAAAACGCTCGATTTAGCCGCTGCGGGCGAGCTTTACGCTAAGATGGCGCAGCAGCTAAAAGACGTCGGCGTAAACATAAATTTCGCTCCCGTAGCCGACGTGCTAAATCCAAAATCCACGATCATCGGCTCGCAAGGCAGGGCGTTTAGCGCCGATATAGACGAGGTTTCGCTGTATGCGAGCGAGTTTATGAAGGCTTCGCAAGCTCGCGGCGTGATAGCTGCGATGAAGCATTTTCCGGGGCACGGCAACGTCGAGGCCGACAGCCACACCGCCAAGGTCGTGATCGAAAAATTCGACTATACCGAGCTTAAGCCGTATTTTGACGCGGTTCGCAAAAACGAAGCCAAGATGATAATGGTCGGGCACATCTACCTCGTGCAGCGCGACTCCGAGCTACCGGCCTCGCTCTCGCCGGTGATCATCGACGGCTTGCTGCGCGGCGAGCTAAAATTTGACGGCGTAGTCATCAGCGACGACATGCTCATGGGCGGACTAAAGGACTTTACGCTGCAAGAAAAGGTGATAAACTTTATCAACGCAGGCGGCGACGTGATGCTCTTTAGCGACTACAAGATAGACGGGCGCAGGACCGCGGAGCTCGTCACTCAGCTGGTCGTGGATGCGGTGGGCGCCAAACAGATACCAAAAGAGCGTATCGAGGAATCCTACGAGCGGATAATGAAACTAAAGGGCGGCTTAAAATAGTCTGCCTGAAGGGCGAATTTGAGCTTTTGCGCGGAGTTTATTTTGCGGCTAGTCAGGTCCGCGCGACGACTAAAGTCGAATTTGCTTTTTTTGCAAATTTGAGTTTAAATTTGACGACATTTTTAAATTTGAACTCAAATTTAACGCCCAAATTTTATTTTAAGATCGCTCCGCCAAAATACAAATTTTACCCAGCATTACCCGCACCGCTTTGGCGCGAATCGCAGTCTTAGAACCGACCGAAATATCCACGGCAAGAAAAAGTAAATTTAATCAAATTTACGCCAAACAAGCTGGCTCGCAAAAATCAGATTTAAATTTATCATTATTCGGCTCAAATTTAAGCTTTTAAAATTAATCTTGGTGTATAATTTATCTTTAAGTAAAATAATAAGAATTTCAAATTTAAGGAGCAAAAATGGACGAGGTGGTAGCAAAAGTCGAAGCGCTAAAAGACGAAATGGTGAAAAATAGGCGGTTTTTTCACTCGCATCCCGAGACTGGATTTTTCACGTTTTTTACGACGGCAAAGATCGCTAGCGAGCTAAAAAAGCTCGGCTACAGCCTAAAAATGGGACGCGAGATAATGAAGCCCGAAGCTAGAGCGGGACTGGGTAGTGAGAAAGATAAAGAAAAATATCTAGAGCGCGCAAAAAGCCTGCTAAGCGCCGATGAGCGCGAGTTTTTGCCCGTGATGGAGGATGGGCTCACGGGCGTGGTGGCCGAGATTGATACGGGTAGGCCGGGCAAGACGCTTGCGTTTAGATTCGACATCGACGGCGTGGACGTGACCGAGAGCAAGGATGAGGCGCATAGACCGTTTAAAGAGGGCTTTAGAGCCGATATAGACGGCATCACGCACGCCTGCGGGCACGACGGACACATCACGATCGGCCTAGCGATGGCTAAACTCATCGCGCAAAATTTGGACGATTTTAAAGGCAAATTTAGATTTATATTTCAAACCGCCGAGGAGGGCACGAGAGGCGCCGTGCCGATGGAGCAAGCAGGCGTGCTAGAGGGCGTGGACTACCTGCTGGGCGGTCATATCGGCTTTCAGGCAAAGACTAGCGGCGGCATCATCTGCGGTACGAACAAGCTTCTTGCGACGTCGAAATTTGACGTAAACTTCACTGGTAGATCGGCTCACGCGGCGGGCGCTCCGCAAGAAGGCGCAAACGCTCTGCTAGCCGCGGCTCAGGCGGCTCTAGCCATGCACGGCATCACGCGACATGCCGACGGAGTTACGCGCATAAACGTGGGCGTATTACGAGCGGGCGAGGGACGAAACGTCATCGCGCCAAACGGCTACATCGCCTGCGAAACGCGCGGCGAAACGACCGAGCTAAATGAATTTATGTTTCAAAAATGCATGGATATCGTCGCAGGCGTCGCGCAGATGTACGGCGTGCAGTACGACGTGAAGCTAACCGGCGGCACGAGCGGAGGCGATAGCAGCGAGGAGATCACCGATATCTACGAGCGCGCCGCGCGCCAGTCGCCTTTTATCAAAGACGAGCTCATCGTGCGGGATCTAAATTTCGGCGCTTGCGAGGACTTCGCGCACTTTATGCACGCCGTGCAAAAAGCAGGCGGCAAGAGCGGCTACCTGATGATCGGCACCAAGCTCGCCGCAGGGCATCACAACGGCGCGTTTGACTTTGACGAGAGTGCGCTGTTATCTGGCACGGACGTGTTTTTACGCTCGGCGTACGCGATAAACGGCAAGGACGCGTGAGGCTAAATTTGAACCGAATTTGACGAATTTGCGTCGCTTGCGCTCGGCTTGATCGGTTTTTTATCATCGATCGAGCTGACGTGGCGGCGTGGATTTATATTTTTAGCTTTTAAATTTTGATAAATTCGGCGGTTAAATTTGCTCGGCAGTCGGTCGTAAATTTGGCTGGTTGAATAGTGTCGTCGAACTGTGCGGCGACAAGGCAAAAAATTAAGCAAAAGATGCGCGCAAAGTCGGTTAAATTCGACTTTGGCAGATTTGGGTTTATTTTTGCGTATAGTCAAGTGCGGAGTGTGATTTTGCTCAAATTCGCCGATATCAAAATCGCAAATTTTAAAAACACGGAAACATTAATTCAAAAAATCCTTCGGTTTATTTACTATCTCGTCGTTTATGTATTCTCCGTCGGGATAGCATTTGTCTATTTTTAGGCCACAGGTTTTGTTTAGACGATACATGGTCTCTTTCGTCATCCAGTTATCGCACATCATGACGTCTATGGCGTATTTTACCTTTCTATCTTTTTCTGCGGCGAAAAACGGATTATTGCCCGTGTAGGCAAAATTTACGACGTTTAGATAGGTGTTTATATATTGGTTATCGCAGGATAGGTTATTTTTAAGATATCTGCGTAAATAATCCGTTGAGAAGCTAGCGTGAGGGTTATATAT
>NZ_CALIII010000215.1 GCF_938018145.1 uncultured Campylobacter sp. | reverse complement strand
CAAGAAAAACTTAATCCCGTTAAACTCAAACGCTCGCAAAAACGCGATGCTAGCCGCAGCCGTCGGGAAGGTAAACGCCCACCACGAGAGGAAAAATTTAAGCCGCAAAAAGCTTTTAAACATAAAAAGGATGAGAAGCGCGAAAAATAGCGTGATGTAGAGCATGATCTTCGCCGTGACGTCAAAGCTGCCGGTGAGCTTGACGTAGTCTAAAAACGCCATCGCAGGCGGCGCGATCACGATAAAAAGCGTCGGGATAAATTTCTGCGGCATCTGATCGTGAAAGATGATGCGGTAAAACAAAACCGCAAAAAGCACGGGCCAAAAAAATATCCCGATCGCAAAGTAATACCACGCAAGCTCGCTCGCGGCGGGCGCTGCTAGCGGGACGAAGAGATTGCCCACGATCGGGATGAACCACGCGGGGTTTGAGTGTGCGATCTGGACGTTATTTTTGATCCAAAAGGACACGACGTGCAGCGTGATAAAGGTCTGAAACGCTACGCCCACGCAAAAAAGCGCGTCGTAAACGGGCGCGAAGTCCCGCCAGAGCGAGGCGACTAGCAGCGTGCCGATCGAAAAGGCGGCGAAAAAATTTACGCGCACCGGGTGGAAAAACTCCGCCTTGCAAGCTTGCGGGTATCTGATCAGCTTTGCCGCGTAACAAGCGCAGATGAGCGCGTACGCTAGGCTAGCCACGCCGCGTAAAATCTCAAAAACCGCGCCTGAGATATCAAAGATCAAATTTAGCCGCTCGTACGCGAGAGCTAGCCCGCCAAGCCCCATAACTACGGTGTAAAACATGATCGGAAAGTGCTGCAGCCAGCTTGGTTTTTCGTCCTGCGTTTTCATATTTTTCCTCGTTTTTTCTAAATTTTACCCCAATTTTAGCGCAATTTCGGTGAGTTAGTCACAAAATAAATCAATGCTTAAAATATTTTGTAGCTAAATTTTATCACCGAGCTTTTACGTAAAAGAAAATATAATTAAACAAAGCCGAAATTAATCAAGGAGCGCGTATGTCGGGAGACGAGCTAAAAGATACGATAAAGCAGCGGTTTACGTCTAAATTTACGCTTAGTGCGCAGGATGAAGAGGCGGTGTTAAAAAGCGCGACGCTAAAAAGCTTTAAAAAAGGCGAGAGGATATACCCAAAAGACGGCTGCCTTGGCTACGCGATCATCATAAGCGGGCGTGCGCGCGGGCTGGTTAGCACGAGTAATTTTAAAGAGATCACCGTCTTTAACCTGCAAGACGGCGATAGCTGCATGCTGTGCGGCTTTTGCTCGCTAGGAGCGCTACAAGCGGAGATAAATTTACAAATCGAAGATGACGTGCGGATGATTTTGATCCCGAGGGAGATATTTAAGAGGCTACGCGAAAACTATCCGCAGGTGGCAAATCACGCGCTAGAGCTCATGGCTACGCGCTTTAGCTCCGCGATAACGGCGATGGATCAGACGCTGTTTTTGCCGCTAGCTCGGAGAATAATAAATTTCCTCGAGCAAAACGGCGCGAAAAACGGGCTAAAGATCACGCACGAACAGATCGCAAACGACATCGCTAGCGCGCGAGAGGCGGTATCAAGAGCGCTAAAAGAGATGCAGAAAAAGGGGCTCGTCGAGCTAAAACGCGGAGTTGTGACGTTAAGGTGACTTTGTTACATATTTAAATTTTAAAATGCGCTATGATTTGACAATAACTTCTAAAAGGAGCTTTTATGCAAAGCATCGACAGAAGAGGCGTCTTGAAAATTTTAGGCGCGGCGGGGCTAGCGGCGGCGGGAGTCGCAGGGGCTAGCAAGCTAAATGCGGGAGAAAATGCGGACATCCGCGCAAATATCCTAATAATCGGCGGCGGTCTAGGCGGCATCAGCCTAGCGGCGAAACTACGACGAGATATGCCAAACGCCGAACTAACGGTCCTTGATAAGGACGAGTACTTCTACTATCAGCCCGGCTTTACGCTCATCGCAGCCGGTCACTATCTGCCCGAAGACATAACCTACGAAAAATCAAATTTGATCCCAGACGGCGTAAAATGGATAAAGCAAAATGCCGCATCCATCGATCCGGGGGCAAATTCCGTCAAGCTAGAGGACGGGTCAAATTTGAACTACGACTACCTCGTGATAGCTAGTGGAGCGGAGTATGAGTTTGAGAGCGTAAAAGGGCTTAGCGCCGACGATATCGGTAGCGACAACGTGACCTCTATCTACACGATCCCTGGCGCCGTTGCTATGTCGGGCATAATGAAAAAAGTCGGCAAAGAAGGCGGCAAGATAGTCTTTAGCGACAACAAAACACCGATGAAGTGTTCGGGCGCAAATAAAAAAGTAACGCTGCTAACCGAAGATATGGCGCGAAATTTAGGCAACAGAGACAAGCTTGATATCTCGATATACTCGGGTGCTCGGACGATATTTTCCGCTCCGGTTTATGCTAAAATGATAGAAGGGATGCTGGAGGAGCGAGACGTGAAGTATTTTACCTCGCATCAGCTGGTTGAGGTGGATAAAAGTGCTAATATAGCGGTATTTGAGCACGCTATGCCGTACCGCGAAAACGGCGAAAATAAACTCGCTAAAGAGCTAGTCGAAGTAAAATTTGACTACCTACACCTAGTGCCTCGCATGAAGGCTTCTAAAATCTACGCCGATGCAGGGCTAAGCGTAGAAAAGGGCGATGTGGCAGGCAACTGGATTAGCCTCACGCGCGAGACGCTGCAACACTCGAAATTTAAAAATATATTTGCTATCGGCGACGTTTGCGGATTTCCCGCCGGTAAAACAGGAGCTAGTATACGCAAGATGTATCCAGTGCTGGCGCAAAATCTAGCCGACGTCATAAAAGGACGCGAACCGAGTGCTAGATACGGCGGCTACACCGCCTGCCCGCTGCTAACGAAATTCGGCAAGGCGGTGATGGTGGAGTTTAACTGGACGGGCAAGCCCGAGCCTACGATAGCGTGCATGGGCGCGACTCGCGAGAGCTACCTAAACTGGGCGATGAAGCTATATATGATGAAGCCGATGGTCATGCAAGGCATGATAAGAGG
>NZ_CALIII010000214.1 GCF_938018145.1 uncultured Campylobacter sp. | reverse complement strand
AATCATATCGGTAGATAACGGCATTAAATTTAGCCTTTTAAAATTTGACGGATGCAGAAGTCTGCAAATTTCGCATAAATTTGTAATTATTTAAATTTTTAATCTAGTCTCAAAAAAGGCAAATCGCGGACTTTTGAACCAAATTCATCTCTAACACAAAGACACACTTTTAGCCAAATTTTATTTTTTGCTCAGCAAATCTCTCAAGCTTTCCTGTACGTCTTTACCGCGCAGCATCGCCGCGACCTCGTTTACTATCGGCGTATAGATGCCCTTACCGGCGGCGATCTTTTCTATCGCGTATGATGTATCCACACCCTCGGCGACTTCACCTAGATCGTTTAGGATTTTATTTAGGCTCTCGTTTTTAGCAAGCCCCAGGCCCACGCGGTAGTTACGCGATAGTACGGACGAAGCCGTTAGAAACAGATCGCCCGCGCCGCTAAGCCCCAAAAAGGTCTGCTGTTGCGCGCCAAAATACTCGCCAAATCTTGCCATCTCGACAAGTCCGCGCGAGATGAGGCTGGCGCGAGCGCTGTTACCAAGCCCGAGCCCGTCGCAGATACCGCCCGCGATAGCGATGACGTTTTTATAGGCACCCGCGATCTCTGCACCGATAACGTCGCTGCTGGCGTAGGCTTTGATATTTTGCGGAAAAAGCGCTGAAATCTCGCAGGCAAGGGCTTCGTTTTTGGAGTTTATCACGAGCGCGCACGGAAGGTCGTTTTGTATCTCTTTAGCAAAGCTAGGACCCGATAAAAAGGCCAAATTTGCCGCATCTACGTGCTGTTCGTAAATCTCGTCTAAAAAACGAAGGCTCGAGGTCTCGATACCCTTTGAGGCGACTAAAATTTTCTGTCCGGAGTTTTTAAAATGCTCTTTTAGCCAACCGCTAACGGACTGCGAAGGTATGGCAACGACTAGCAGATCGCGCTTTAGCGCCTCATCTAGGCTCACGAAATGCGAACCCTCAAGCTGCCTGCGCGAGGTGATAACACAGTCATTTCTTTGCGAAAGCGCATGAAAAAGCGCGCTGCCCCACTTTCCCGCTCCGATGATGGCTATTTTCATTTTTACTCTTTTTTGTGATTTACGTTTATTTCAGCTAAATTTGACCGGCCCGCCTGCAAGCCGAAACTTGCTTTTGCAAAAAATTAAACAACTTAAATTTGACCGCGCCGTCCGTCTCTATAAAATAAAAATTGGCGCCGTAAATTTACTTTTTGGGCCAAATTTGACGCAAAACCATAGCCGCCAAATATCGTAAAAACGGCGGCGCAAGCCAAATTTATCCTAATTTTTCTTTTAAAAGCTCATTTACTTTTGCGGGATTAAACGCACCCTTGCCCTCTTTCATCGTCTGACCGACAAAAAATCCAAAAAGCTTATCCTTGCCGCTTTTATATTCGGCGACCTTGTCAGCGTTCGCGCTTAAAATTTGGTCTATTATCGCTACG
>NZ_CALIII010000213.1 GCF_938018145.1 uncultured Campylobacter sp. | reverse complement strand
TCCCGGTGCTTGGCGTCGATGTGTTTAAGGCCGTCGCGGCGCCGTATGCTTCGGACACGATCTATCTTTTTATGGGCGGCTTTGTGTTAGCCCTTGCGATGCAAAGGTGGAATCTGCACACCAGAATCGCCCTTGGCATCGTGCTTTTAGTTGGCACGAGCCCTAGGCGGCTGGTGGCTGGATTTATGGTGGCGACGGGGTTTTTATCCATGTGGGTGAGCAACACCGCAACCGCCATAATGATGCTGCCAGTGGGTCTTAGCGTACTACACCTAGTCGGGCGCCTAACGACACAGAAGTGGACGTTTACGGCGATCGAGGATGTGGCAAATTTGGACGAAATTTCACGCAAAGGCGTGCAAGGCGGCTTTATGAATACGGTATTTCACAAAGGCCGCGACATCGCAAAGGAGATAAAAGAAAAAACGAGCTCCTTTAGCTCAAATTTCGGCATCTCGCTGATGCTAGGCATCGCCTACGCCGCCTCTATCGGCTCAGTGGGCACCATCATCGGCACTCCGCCAAACGCCCTGTTAGTCGCATACATGAAAAACGAATTTGGCATCGAGATCGGCTTTTTTGAGTGGATGTTAGTGGGCGTACCGCTTAGCGTCGTTATGCTTGCGGCGTGTTGGTTTTTGCTCACTTACGTACTCTTTAAGCCTGAAATCGGCGAGATACCAAACGGCAAAAAAGTGATCCAAGACGAGCTAGATAAGCTCGGCCCCATAACCATACCGGAAAAGCTAGTAGGCGTCATCTTCGTAGCCGCCGCCACGTGCTGGATATCGTTAGGCTTTGTACTAAAATCCTTTGATATAAAAATCGCCAGCCTAGACGCCATAATCGCGATGAGTACGGCGATTTTGCTATTTATCGTGCCCGCAAACAAAAGCGGCGAACGTCTCATCGACTGGGATAGCGCCAAAAAGCTGCCGTGGGATATCCTCATACTCTTTGGCGGCGGTTTGTCGCTCTCGGCGCAGTTTAGCAGTAGTGGGCTGTCGCTTTGGATCGGACATCAGGTCTCTGCTCTCGGCGCGCTACCTATCGCCGCGATCATTATGGCCGTCGTAACGCTCGTCATTTTCCTCACCGAGATCACGTCAAACACCGCTACCGCAGCGGCCTTTTTGCCCGTCATCGCAGGCGTTAGCGCAGGTCTTGGATACTCCGGCGCAAACGTTATGCTGTTTACGATCCCGGTCGCTATGGCAGCTACGTTTGCATTTATGCTGCCCGTCGCCACGCCGCCAAACGCCATCGCATACGGCTCTGGCTACGTAAAAATCAGCTCGATGATAAAGGCCGGAATCTGGTTAAATATCATCGGAATTTTTCTTATCACGGCAACTGTCGTCTTTATCGCTTCGGCCGTTTTTGGGCTTAAATTTTAATCAAATTTAGGCGGCCTTAACCGCCTAAATTTACCCGCATTTAATAGGCGTTGCTGTATCATCGTAAAAATATTTTAACCTAAGGCTGCAAAATGAACGAAATCCAAGAATCATACAATAATCTTCCATATATTTCATCGGCTTTCTCAGAAACTTCACCTGCGCGACTTGAGGCTTTGGCTTCGTTTTTATCGCTAACTCCGCCGCCGTCCAAAACGGCTAGAGTGCTTGAAATCGGCTGCAGCTACGGCGGAAATTTATTTCCTTTTGCTATCGCAAATCCGCAAGCAAAGGTGCTAGGCATAGATCTAAGCGAAGTGCAGATAAATAAAGCCAAAGAGCTAGCCGAGCAAATGCGCGTGGATAATATCGAATTTATGGCAAAAGATATCTGCGATTTTACGGATGCGGACGTGAGAGATTACGGCAAATTTGACTACATCATCTGCCACGGCGTTTATAGTTGGGTGCCAGACGTCGTAAAGGACGCGATTTTAAAAACGATCAAGCGATTTTTGAGCCCAAACGGCGTGGCGTACGTGAGCTACAACGTCTATCCTGGGTGGAAGATCAAGGATACGATCAGAGATTTTTTAATGTTTGGCACTAAGGGCATAAAAGGAGAAGCCGCAAAGGTAGCTAAGGCTAGAGAGCTTTTAAAGGTGCTGGGAGAATACGCCAAATTTTGCCAAAAAGACGGCAACGTAAGTCAGATTTTCGTAAATTACGATAGCCTTAAATTTCATATCGATCAAATACTCACAACAAATGACTCTTATATCGCGCACGAGTATTTGGAGATTTTTAATAATCCGATTTATTTTAGAGACTTTGCCGATCACTTGGCAAAAAATGACCTCGCCTATCTCGCCGAAGTCGGACTCGAGGA
>NZ_CALIII010000212.1 GCF_938018145.1 uncultured Campylobacter sp. | reverse complement strand
TAGCGCGGTTTTGATTCATCTAAAATTTAAAAATACCCTGCTTAGTATCGCGGCTTCAACGGGTATTTATATGGCGCTAATCAGGCTTACGGCTTAAACGGAGGTTTTATGAAAAGAGTTACTATACTAGCAGTGGGCGGCACGGTAGCAGGAAGCGGCCCCGGATCGCTTGATGCGAGCTATACCTCAGGAACCGTTACGGTCGATAAACTGATCGCTGCGGTGCCTGAAATCAACAAGATAGCGACCATCAAAGGCGAGCAGATCTCAAACATCGGCTCTCAAGAGATGAACAACGAAGTTTGGTTTAAGCTCGCAAACAGAGTAAACGAACTGCTAACTAGCGGCAAGGCCGACGGCGTCGTCATCACGCACGGAACCGACACGATGGAGGAGACTGCGTATTTTCTAAATTTGGTCGTCAAAAGCGATAAACCTATCGTTATGGTGGGCGCTATGAGAAACAGCGGCTCGCTAAGCGCGGACGGCCCCCTAAATATCTTTAACGCCGTAAACGTCGCGATGAATAAAGAAGCCGCAGGCAAGGGCGTAATGGTCGTGATGAACGACGAGATCCACGCGGCTAGAGAGGTGACTAAAACCAACACTACCGCTGTCGATACATTTAAATCTCCAAACAGCGGCAAGATCGGCACCGTGTTTTACGGCAACGTCAAATTTTACATGAATCCTACGCGCAAACATACCGTAAATTCGGCATTTGACATCACAAAGATCAAAGAGCTTCCAAGAGTCGATATTATCTATAGCCACTCAAACGACAACCCGGACTTCGTAAACGTAGCCGTGAAAAACGGAGCCAAAGGTATCATAAATGCCGGCATGGGTAACGGAAATCCATTCCCAAGCGCGCTTGAGGCTCTAGGCGAAGCGGTTAAAGCCGGCGTAGTAGTCGTGCGCGACTCACGCGTAGGTAGCGGCGAGACCACGCTAAACGGCGAGGTAGACGACGGCAAATACGGCTTTTTAGCTAGCGACAACCTAAACGCGCAAAAAGCCAGAGTGCTTTTGATGCTTGCGCTTACGCAAACAACTGATAAAGCAAAGATCCAGGAGCTTTTCCTAACTCACTAAAATTTGAGTTTGAGCAGATATCTCGTGAGCGCTTTTAAATGAGCTTTAATTTTTCTCAACCTGTAGCCTACACGGCTAGTCTCAATCGAAAAATTATGCACAACATTTAAAATCATTTCACGATATATCCGCCTTATTTTATATCGAGGCAAGGTTGTTCAAAACGGGCAACTTGCCATCTTATTCGCAAAGCAAAATCCATCTTACCTAGTTTCGTGATACTTCCGCTTTGTTTTCTATCGCGGCGTATTTGCTAAATTTGCGATCCGCCGTTTCTTTTGTAATTTTTTACTTCGATGAATTTATTTCAAATTTGAACTCAAATTTAAGATATTTTACACACAACTTAGCTAAAATTTGCGCTGTTTGCACCACAAAACCAGCAAAAGGAGCACAAAATGAAAAAATTTCTACTCATCCTCACAAATCAGCCCTATAACGGCACGGACAACGCGTATAACGCATTGCGGCTAGCGGGAGCGCTCAAAAATAGAGGCGAATACGTCAGGATATTTCTGATGAACGACGCGGTCGATCTCGCGCGAAATAGCACGCAAAAGCCCGAAAACTACGACTTTGACCTCGTGGCAAAGCTAAAAGAGCTACACGCAAACGGCGTAGCGCTAAAAGTCTGTGGCAGCTGCGAGGCTAGATGCGGTCTGCACGCGGGCGAGCCGTACTTTGATAGCGAGATAAAAGGCAGCATGGATATCCTCGCCGGCTGGGTAGCGGAGTGCGATCAGGTGATGACTTTTTAGGCTGCCGTTAGCGGCAAATTTGCGTTAAATTTGAGATTTTTTAGGAGCGAAAATGGGAATGAGCGCGCACTACTACGCCTATGCGCAAGACGTTATCGAGGCGATCAAAAACGGCGGCGGCGACGATGTCGAGGCGCTGGACGAATACGACCTGGATAAAATGTGGGACGCGATGCATAAAACGCTAACTGGCAAAAATATGTTTGAGGCGATGAGCGCGGGCGAGATTTTTGCTACGCCAAATCCGCTTAGCTGGGCGATATTTGGGCGCGACATGGCGGGCGAGGAGGGAAGCGAAGCTGTATCTTACGCGGACGCAGATGACGTAAAAGCCGTAGCCAAAGCGATGCAGAGCACCGATATGGGCGCGCTTTTAGCAAACGTAAATTTTACGGGCTTCGGCGAGGCGGGCACATACCCCGAGATATGGGAGTACGAGAGCGAATTTGAGGATATCAAAGCCGAGCTAAAAGAGCATTTTAACGGGCTTTTGAGTTTTTATCAAAATGCCGCCGACAATGGACTTGGCGTACTAATTGTAATAGCGTAAATTTGCGGCAAAACCCGCTAAACGGTCGGCTAGCTTTGGAG
>NZ_CALIII010000211.1 GCF_938018145.1 uncultured Campylobacter sp. | reverse complement strand
AGATCCGCCTGCGCGTCGCCGCTGATTAGGCGAAGGCCGAAATTTTGAACCAAAAAGCCCAAAATTTCGTCGTTGAAAAACTCAGGCACCGTAGAGCCCACGTTGATATTCTTAACGCCCAGGCTAAACAGCGCAAGCAGGATGATGGCCGCTTTTTGCTCCATCCACATCAGCACGATCGAGACCGGCAGATCGTTTACCGCGATGCCCGTAGCCTCGCTAAGCGCCAAGGCGATCTTGACCGCGCCGTTGCTGTCGTTGCACTGGCCTAGATCGATGTAGCGCGGAAGCTCGGTGCCAGGCACGGTTCCGAAATCCACGTCGTTGAAGCGGAATTTGCCGCAGCTGGAGGTCAAAATCACGCAGTCCTTCGGCAGGCTAAGCGCTAGCTCGCGGTAATACTCGCGTCCCTTGCCCGGCGCGTCGCAGCCTGCGATGACGAAAAAGCGGCGGATTTTGCCAGATTTGATCGCGTCTAAAATTTGCGGCGCGAGGCTTAAAATCGTCTTGTAGTGCCCGCCCGTCACCAAGCTCTCGTCGCTATCCATACTCACGTCGCCGCACGTAAGCGCGCACTCGATGAGCGGCGTAAAATCGTCGTTTTGGATATGTTTGACGCCGTCGGTGCCCGCGATAGAGTAGCCAAACAGCCTGTCCGCGTAGCTACAGGACGAGCGAAGCGGCACGATGCAGTTGGTGGTCATCAAAATCGCGCCTTTAAATTCGTTAAAAAGCTTGGTCTGATCGAACCACGCCTTGCCGACGTTGCCCTTTAGGTGCGGATACTTGCGAAGCTGCGGATAGCCGTGCGCAGGAAGCATCTCGGAGTGGGTGTAGATATTGATGCCCTTGCCCTCGGTCGCCTTTAGCAGCGCCTAAAGCGCGTGCAGGTTGTGCCCGCTAACCAAAATCGCCTTGCCCTAGACTTTGTTTTGGCTAACTTTAACCGGGGTCGGTACGCCGAATTTTGCGGTATGCGCCTCGCTTAAAATATCCATCATCTGCACGCCCGCGCTTCCGACGGCCATCAGCTGCGAGATATGCTCGTCAAAGTTAAAATTTGAGTTCGTCAGCGTGAAATACAGCGTGTCCGCCATAACGGTATCGACCGCGCTAGTATCGGCGCCGAGCTCGTGCGCGTGGTGGCGGTAGGCGCTAAGGCCTTTAAGTCCGAAAACCATAGTGTCTTGAAGTAACGCCAGCGTGGAGGTTTTGCCGCAGGTGCCGCGGTCTTGTCCTTTGGCGCCGCAGCCCTCCGGCGCGCTCATTTGACACTGATGACAGAACATCTCTAGATTGTAACTCATAGAAAATCCTTTATAAAAAATTAGTTGCAGATTTTAAGATTTTATTTATAATAACGACTTGGCCGCCGTCAAGAAACGGCGAAAATTTATCAAAATTATTTATAAAATGAGAATTTAATTTCTTGTGACAGCGCGGTCGAGACTCAAATTTGACCGAGTTTTTAGAATTCTTAACTAAAGCGCGGCGGATTAGCGCATTATGGAGTTAAGGCTCATTGCTGCACAAAACAATCTAGCTAAAGATTTAAGCGGCCGTAGAGGGCAAAGAGAGCCAGTCTCTTGCCGCGCTAAAAAAATGCGAATTTAGGTATAATAACGGCAAATATATAAAAGAATTTCATTATATTTTACTAAAACCGGCAAAGCGGTTTTGCGGGCGGTAAGATAGAGTTGTGGCCAAGATCGGCCTATCTTGCGCTAAGTCTAATCATTTGGAGTATCATGAGCATTTGCGAGTTAAAATTTCTAGTTTTAAAACCTACTTCGTTTGCCGGCAAGTGTTACGGCAAATTTCCGCTACTCGTCAAATTTGACGCGCAAACAAGGAAAATTTAACAAAAAGGACGAAAGATGAAAGAGTTTTTAGCAGCCGCGCTTGATTTTATCCTTTGCCGTATTACGATATTTATCACGGGCGTGCGGCCGCCGCAGGAGCTTTTAAATATCGGCGAGGGTACTAAAATTTACTACGCTAACCACGCTAGCCACGGCGATTTCTTGCTGATTTTCGTATCGCTGCCTTACCGCGCGAGAAAGCGCGTGCGCCCCGTCGCGGCGGCGGAGTACTGGGAGAGCGGGCCGGTGCGTAGGTTTCTTGCTAAAAACGTGTTTAACATGGTGCTAATCAGCCGTCATAAAGATCCGCTAGAGGCGCTAGCGCAAATGAGCGAGGCGCTAAAAACGCACTCTCTCATCATCTTTCCCGAAGGCACGCGCAAGACGGACGACGATCTAGCGCTACAGCCGTTTAAAAGCGGGATTTTCCGCCTGGCGCAGCAGTGTCCCACCGTCTCGTTCGTGCCCGTATGGATCAAAAACGCGCGAAACGTCCTGCCTAAGGGCTTTTTCGTGCCTATTCCACTGCTTTGCGAGCTGATAGTGGGCGAGGAGATAACCTACGGCGGCGAGGGCAAGGGCGAGTTTTTACAAAAGGCGCAAGACGCGCTGCTAGCGATGAGCGATACGCAAAATGATAGAACTAAAGCCTAGCACGGCAGCTTTGACGAGGGCGGTAAATTTAAGTCCCGTAAATCCGCCACGCAAGAGATTTGCGACCGATTTTTACGGCAAATTTGACGGTGAGCCTTTTAGAGCGGCGGCTAAAAGCGTCAAATTTGAGCGCGAAACACAGGCTAAAACGCTCGCCACGCCGCAAATCAAATTTGACCCAAACGCAAATTTAAACCGCGTAAAAAATTTAACCAATCAAACCGTCTGCACGGCAAACCAAACGCTCGCAAATTTGACTCGCTCGGAGAGCTCCTGCGCAGGCGTCAAATTTAGCTTCAAATTTAACCAAAAGGCACTAAAATGAACCCGCAAAATCATATCTTAAATCTATTTTTAGGACTCATCGCGGTGCTAGTCGTCTCTAGCGTCGTGGCTTTTATCTTAAAGGCCAAATTTGGCGCCGAGAACAAAACCGTCTCAAATTTGACCTCGCGCATAAACGCCTGGTGGGCGATGATTTTGGTGATTTTTGCGTTTACTTATCTTGGCAAAAACGCCGTGATATTTTTATTTTTGCTAGTTTCGTTTGCCGCATTGCGCGAGTTTTTGTCGCTCATCTACATCCGCAGAGGCGATCACATCGCGCTCGTGGCGTGCTTTTACGTGATTTTGCCCATGCAGTATATATTTATATATGCCGATTGGTACGCGATGGCGATGATATTTATCCCGGTTTACGGATTTTTATTTTTGCCGATTTTGGCGGCTATTTGCGGCGATGCGGCATATTTTTTAGAGCGCTCGACGAAGATCCAGTGGGCGCTGATGATCTGCGTGTTTTGTATCTCGCACATCCCCGCGCTTCTTTTACTAGACCTTGAGAGGGGCAGCGGCATGGAGCTGATGCTGTTTTTGATCCTGGTCGTGCAGGCTAGCGACGTGCTGCAGTACATCTGGGGCAAACTTTTCGGTAAACGCAAGATCGCTCCTAGCATCAGTCCGTCTAAGACGGTGGTCGGCTTTGCAGGCGGGGTTCTTAGCGCTAGCGCGCTGGCTGCGTGTCTCCATCATCTCACGCCTTTTGGCGCGGTAGGGGCGTTTTTCATCGGGCTTGCCGTTTGTATGATGGGTTTTTTAGGAGGGCTTGTTATGTCTGCGATCAAG
>NZ_CALIII010000210.1 GCF_938018145.1 uncultured Campylobacter sp. | reverse complement strand
TGATGGGCAAGGCGCTGGCGGACATCAAAGACCGCGATTTGCAGGAGTTTGCATTTTCAAATTTGAAATTTGACAGACTTTCCAAGCAGCGCGGACATTATCTCATCACCGAATACAAAAAGAGCCTAAAAAACGAGCTTGCGGGCAAGATGCAGCTACTTTTTTACGTCTATCTTTTAAAAACGGGCTTAAATTTAAAAGAGGTAAAAGGCAAACTAATCAGCGGTAAAAAGGTGATTTTGGTGGATGATAGTAGCGAAAATTTCGCTCTAATAGAGCAAATTTTAAGCGAGATAACGGCGCTTGCGAACCTAGAGCGACCGCCGAAATTTACGCAGGGCAAATTTTGTGCAAACTGCGCTTATAGCGGATATTGCGTGAGTTAGATTAAAATGTACGTGATTTTATTTTACGACATCGCCAGCGCCGAGCAAAAAGAGAAAAACAACGCAAACCGCATCAGAAAGGCGGTCGAGAAGTTTTTGCCGCGCGTGCAGTTTTCCGTTTTTGAAGGCGAGATTCGCGAGAGCGATTTTAAAAAACTAACCGCAATGCTGCAAAAAGAGTGCGCCCCGCAGCTTGATTCTATCGTGATTTACACGTTTAATTCGCTGAAGTATTCCAAGCGTATCGTAATCGGACAGGATAAAAGCGGCGCGCTGTTTAGTTAAATTTGCTCGCGTAAATTTGCCGAATTTGACGGCGCTTGAAATCCCGGCTAAATTTAAGGAAAAAAGATGCAAAAAAGCGACAGGACGCATTTTATTTTAAGCGCAGGCAGGCTTCGCAGGCAAGATAACAATATCTATTTTGATAAATTTGACGATGCGGGCGCGGTCGTCGCTAGTAAAATTTTGCCGATAAACGCGATCGATGAAATTTACGTGCTGGCAAAAGTGCAGATCGATACCTACACTATGGCGTTTTTGGCCGATAATAACGTCCTTTTGCACGTTTTTAGCCCATATCAGAGCTTTCGCGGTAATTTTTATCCAAATACCTCAAACTCGGTCAATAAAAGCGGCTTCGTGCTGCTAAATCAGGTTCGCGCCTTTGACGATCCGCTTAAGCGCGCCTACATCGCCCGCGAGATCACTCGCGCGCACATCCTAAACGACGCGGCAAACTGCAAAAGACACGGCGTGAAATTTGACGTCTCGCCCCATATAGAGGCGCTAAACGCCGCTGTGGACGTGCCTGCGATAATGGCGGTGGAAGGGGCGTTTCAAAAGCTCTACTACGAAAAGTGGAATGAGATAATCGCGGATCAAAAAAGCTTTAAATTTACCGTCCGCTCCAAGCGCCCGCCCGCCGATAAAATCAACAGCTTCATAAGCTACGTAAATACGCGCATTTATAACGTCTGCCTCAGCGAAATTTACAAAACCGAGCTTGATCCGCGCATCGGCTTTTTGCACGAGCCAAACTACCGCGCTCTGAGCCTACACCTCGATCTCGCGGAGATTTTTAAGCCGATTTTGGGCGATACGCTGATTTTTAGCATGCTAAATAAAAAGGAGATTACCGCAAAGGACTTTCAAACCGACGCCGGGCGGATAAAATTTAGCAACGATGCCGTGCAAAAGATCGAGCTAAAAATGATCGGCAGACTTGGCGAAACGGTTTCGTTGGGTGGGCGCGATCTCACGTGGCGGCAGGTGATCCGCCGCGAGGCAAATCAGATCAAGAAATGTATCTGCGAAGATGCGCCTTATGGGGGATTTAGGTGGGGGTAAATTTGATATTTTGTCGACGGGGGGCGTCTTTTTAAAGTCAAATTTGACTTTTGCACCCTTGCTACGGTGTTTGTTTTACGTCAAAATGGCGTTTGCGATTTTGCTTTGGATGTTTGTGGTAAAATACAAAATGCGGCAAACTTATAAAATTTGCTTTTGTCGTTGCGGGCGGATTGGGGTTGTTGAGTTGCCTTATCGCAGCGGACTATTTGATTTCTATGCGTCATTTTTAAAATCTAAATCATCTCGATGAAGCTTTTACTAAGATTTTAAAAATAACGAAATTTACCCAATGATTTATAACAGCACTTGATGAAAGGATGTATAATATATGTATGATAAGTATATAAGCCCCTTATCGGAAAGATATGCCGGCAGCAAGATGCAATATATTTTTTCTGCTGAGAAAAAATTTAAGACATGGAGAAGACTTTGGATAGCTCTTGCAAAGTCTGAAAAAAAGCTCGGACTTGATATAAGTGATGAACAGATTGCAGAGCTTGAGGCTTTTAAGGAGGACATAAACTATGAAGAAGCCAAAGAAAGAGAAAAGATAGTAAGACATGATGTAATGAGTCATGTGTATGCTTACGGTTTGCAATGTCCTAAGGCTAAGAAAATTATACACCTGGGAGCTACAAGCTGCTATGTAGGAGACAATACGGATCTGATACTTATGAGGGAGGCTCTTGAGCTTGTAAGAGTAAAACTTGTAAATGTTATGGAAAAACTCAGTAAGTTCGCTTTGGAATATAAGGATCTTCCAACATTGGCATTTACTCATTTTCAGCCGGCTCAACCTACTACTGTAGGAAAAAGAGCAGTGCTTTGGTTAAATGAACTCCTACTTGATTACGAAGATTTGAATTATATAATAGATAATATTAAACTTCTCGGATGTAAAGGTACTACCGGAACTCAAGCCTC
>NZ_CALIII010000209.1 GCF_938018145.1 uncultured Campylobacter sp. | reverse complement strand
CGTAATCAGCGCCTAGCTCCTGCGCCGCTAGAGCTTGCTCTAAAGAGTGTACCGAAACGCCTATTTTGAGCTTTTGTGTCAAATTTGACGCGCAAATGCCAAGGGCTTCGTCTTTATCCGAGCTGGCGCCGTCAAATTTAACCAAATCTCTCAAATTTATAGCCGACTCGCCGCCTGACGCCATAAATTTAGCAAAAGGCAGATGCAGTTCGCTCACGCCAAGCCTGCTTGCGACGCTTGCGTGAGTATGCAAAACAAGCTGCGCGCTAGAGCCGCACTCAGCAATAATATCAAGCGTTTTGCGGGCTAAATTTTCGTACTCACACTCAGGCAGATCGCTCTCTCTGAGCAAAATTTTATCCGCCTTGCCGCTTTGCGCTACTCGCCTAACGTCCGCGAAAAAATCCTCGCTCAAGCGGCGGTTCGTCACCCAAACGAGCTCAAATTTACCAAAATCCATCGCACCTACTCCAAAAGCCAAATTTTACGCCCGCAAAACGCGCGACCGATAGCCGACCGACCTCAAACGTAAATATGCTCGCTCATCACGGGCTGCAAATTTAGCCCTCGCACGGCGCCTAGCATCTCCTCGACCGAGCGCGCGTCGCTGATCTCAAACTGCTCGTCGCCCTTTTTGGCCTTATCCGAGTGCGTCCCCACGCCCGTGCTAACGCCGGCTGAGATTTTGTTCGCGGCGACTGCGATGACGCCGTCACGAAAGCGCGCCGACTCGCGCGTGGAGATCGTGATATTTGCATACGGCAAAAAGAGGCGGTACGCGCAGATGACCTGAAACAGCGCCCTCTCATCGACGTCTCGCGGGCCGACGTGAGCCTTGTTTATCGCGGGGCGCAGGCGCGGGCAAGATAGCGCGATCTCGGCGTGCGGGTACTTTTGCTGTATGAGGTGCGCGTGCAGCGCGGTGGCTAGCGCGTCTTTTCTAAAGTCGTCAAGCCCCAAAAGCGCGGCAAATCCGACGCTGCGCATACCGCCCATGAGAGCGCGCTCCTGAGCGTGGAAGCGGTAGGCAAACGAGCGTTTGACGCCGCCTAGGTGAAATCTCGCATACGCCGCCGGGTCGTAAGTCTCCTGAAAAACCACGACGTAGTCCGCGCCGCAACCGTGCAAAAATGCGTATTCGTCGGCATTTAGCGGATATATCTCGACGCCTACGTTGCTAAAAAGCCTAGACGCCTCCTTGCAAACCTCGCCGATATAGCCCAGGTCGCTTTTTTTAGCGCTTTCGCCGGTTAGTATCAGCACGTCTTTTAGCCCGCTTTTTGCGATATTTGCTAGCTCCGTCGCCGCCTCGTCCGCCTTTAGCCGCACGCGCGAGATCTTATTTCGCGAGCTAAAGCCGCAGTAGACGCAGTCGCTGTCGCAAAAATTTGAGATATAAAGCGGCGTAAAAAACTGCACCGAGTTGCCAAACTGCCTGCGCGTCCTATCTCGCGCCGCCTGCGCCATCTCGTCCAAAAACGCGCCCGCAGCGGGGCTTAGAAGCGCTTTTAGTCCCTCAATGCTCAGATTTTCCTCGTTTAGAGCGCGCCTAACGTCGCTAGCGTCAAATTTCGCGTAGTCGTAGCTTTCGCGCGCCGCTAGCACCCGCCGCATCAGCGTTTCGTCTATGCGCTGTGCGCCGTCGGCATACTCCATCACGTCTATATTTTTCAAATATTTCTCCGTTTTTATCTAAATTTCGGGCGTTAAATTTGATCGTTTTTAAAGGCTCGGAGCCGTAAATTTTACGCGCCCAAAACCTGCGCCTTTTCGGCGCTAAATTTAAAACCGCGCGAAATCGTCAAATTTAAAATTAGCAGGATTTTAACGAGGCAAATTTATCCTCGCGCGACTCAAATTTGACGCCGTTTTTCATGCTGTCAAATTTAAAGCTAAATTTACTCCAAAAATCCCGTCAGCGGACTTGACGCACGAGCACTTTCGCTCACAACCCCAAGCCCCGATAGATACGCCAGCCTGCCCGCCTGTATCGCCAGCGCAAAGGCTCGCGCCATCGCTTTTACGTCACCCGCAGTCGCGATAGCGGTGTTTGCCATCACGGCCGCGCAGCCCATCTGCATCGCCTCGCACGCCTGCGCCGGAGTGCCGATACCCGCATCCACGATCACGGGCAGGTCTATCTCGGCGAGCAAAATTTTGATAAATTCGCGCGTACAAAGGCCTTTGTTCGTCCCGATCGGAGCGCCAAGCGGCATCACGCACGCAGCACCCGCCGACGCTAGATCGCGCGCGACGTTTAGGTCGGGATACATATAGGGCATCACGACAAAGCCCATGTTTGCGAGCTTTTCGGTCGCTTTTATCGTCTCGTAGTTGTCGGGCAGCAGGTATTTGCTGTCTCTGATGACCTCGACCTTCACGAGGTCGCCGCAGCCCGCCTCTCGCGCTAGCTTTGCGATACGCACGCACTCATCGGCGTTCCTAGCGCCCGAGGTGTTTGGCAGTAGCGTCACGCCCTTTGGGATAAAGTCTAAAATATTTTCGATCCCGCCCTCGTTCACGCGGCGAAGCGCCAGCGTCACGATCTGCGCGCCCGCCTCGTGCACCGCAGCCTCCAAAAGAGGTAGCGAAAATTTACCCGATCCCAGGATAAAACGCGAGCTAAATTTATGCCCGCCAAGCTCTAAAATATCGTTATTTTC
>NZ_CALIII010000208.1 GCF_938018145.1 uncultured Campylobacter sp. | reverse complement strand
ATCGATTACGACGTCGTCTGAAATTTGCTTGTTGATTTGGTTATCGATAAAGACCTTGCCAGTTTTTACCGTCTTGGCGCGCTTCATGTATTTTTGGCAAATTTCTATCTGATCGCCGTCGCTCATCAGATAGATGTTTCGCTCATCCACGCCACATGCCACGGCCGTTTCTTTATGCTTTGCGATGTGGTTGTACTCGCCGTGGACCGGGAGGAAAAATTTAGGCTTTATTAGGCGCAGCATCAGTTTTTGCTCCTCTTGCGCCGCGTGACCGCTCACGTGTATCTCGCTAAAGTCCTGATACGCGACGCTAGCGCCTGATTTGATGAGGAAATTTAGCACCGTCGATACGCTGCTTTCGTTGCCCGGGATCGCCTTTGAGCTGATGATAATCTGATCGGTCGGCTTTATTTTGATGTATTTGTGCTCGTCGGTAGCCATTCGGTACAGCGCACTCATCGTCTCGCCCTGAGAGCCGGTGGTGACGATCAACACTTCGTTATCTTTAAATTTGCCGACTTCGTTAGCGTCGATGAAAATTTTCTTATCCAGCTTGATGTAGCCAAGCTCCATCGCAGTGTAGAGGTTGCGCTCCATGCTGCGGCCGATGACGCAGACCTTGCGGTTGTATTTTAGTCCCCAGTCGATCGCCTGATAGACGCGGTGGATGTTGGAGCTAAACGTGCTCATTATCACGCGGCCTTTGGCTTTTGAGAAAATGGCGTCAAAAGTCTTGCCCACGCTGCTTTCGCTTTTAGTAAAGCCCTCGCGGTAGCTGTTCGTGCTGTCACTCATCAGGCACAGTACGCCGCGCTCGCCGTAGTAGGCTAGGCGTCCCAGATCGGTAGGGTAGCCGTCGATCGGCGTATGGTCGATCTTAAAGTCGCCCGTGTGGATGATAGTGCCCGCCTTTGTCGTGATGGCAAGCGCGCTAGCATCGATGATGGAGTGCGTGATATGTATCCACTCGACCTCAAAATCTCCTATCAAATACGGCTTGCGCTTTTCGACCGAGCGGAAAAGCGAACGCTCCTGCTTTAGTCCGTGCTCTTCAAATTTATTATTTATCATACCAAGCGGCAATGGCGTGGCGTAAATCGGAAATTTAAACTCTTTGTAAAAGTAGGGCACTGCGCCGATGTGATCCTCGTGGGCGTGCGTGATGACG
>NZ_CALIII010000207.1 GCF_938018145.1 uncultured Campylobacter sp. | reverse complement strand
TCGTAGGGAAAGCTTTAAAATAGCGCTCGATATACTCCTTTGCCTCGGCGCGCGTGATGCCGACTTGCCCCGCTAGCTTGCTCGAGCCCATACCGTAGATGAGGCCGAAATTTATACTCTTAGCCACCGCGCGGTTTTGCCCCTCGGCGCTGCCGAATATACTAATCGCCGTGCGCGCGTGGATGTCCTCGTCGTTCGCAAACGCCCGCAAAAGCGCCTCGTCGCGGCTAAAATGCGCGAGCAGTCGCAGCTCGATCTGCGAGTAGTCAAGACCCACGAAGCTAAAGCCGCTTTTGGCCTCAAAGCAGCCTCGCACGTCCTTTGCCAGCGCGCCGCGAGCTGGGATATTTTGCAGGTTCGGATTTTTAGACGAGAGCCTGCCCGTGCTCGTTCCCGTCTGGATAAAGTTCGTGTATATCCTGCTGTCGGCATCCTTTTTAGCCAAATTTAGCAGCGGCTCGCAGTAGGTGCTTTGCAGCTTATATAGCTCGCGGTACTCGAGTAGTTTTTCGATGACGGGATGCTCCTCGATGAGCTCGGCTAGCACGGCCTCGTCGGTGCTGTAGCCCGTTTTTGTCTTTTTCTTTACGGGTAGTTTTAGGTGCTCAAACAGCACCGAGCCTAGCTGCTTAACGGAGTTGATATTAAAATTTTCGCCCGTTAGCTCGTAAATTTCGGCTGTCAAGGCCTTGATCTTAGCGTCGTTTCGCAGGATCAAATTTTGCATTTTCTCCTGGTTTATCGCGATACCCTCGCGCTCCATATCAAAAAGCGTGAGGATGAAAGGAAACTCGTGCTTACCTGCAAGTGCGAGCAGCTCGGGATCAAGCAAATTTAAAAAGCTTTTGTAAAATTTGAGAGTTATCCAAGCATCCTCGGCGGCGTATTTGGCCGCGTTTTCCAGCGCCACGGACGCGAAGGTCTCGCCGCGCTTTACCACGTCTTCAAATTTGATCGTGTCGTAGTCGTAGAGCCGCTTAGCTAGCGCGTCCATACCCACGCTTGAACCCGGATCCATGAGCCACGCTAGTATCATCGTGTCTTTAAAATTTGCAGGCGGCTCAAGCCCCAAATTTCGCTTTACGACCTTAAAATCGTACTTCAAATTTTGCCCGATCACGCAGCCTTTGTAAATTTGCCCTATCGCCCAGGCGGCAAATTTCTCGCTCACCTGCTTCGGCGCGCCCAGATACTCGTGCGACACGGGCACGTAGTAGGCCTCCTCGTCGTTAAAGCAAAAGCTAAAGCCGACCAGACGGGCGTTTTGCGTATCGACGTCCGTGGTCTCGGTATCAAAGGCCACGAGCGTATCTGCGTCTATATTTGCCAGCAGTCGCTCGATTTCATTCTCGTCCGTTAAAAGCCGCGCGTTAAAGCCGAGCTTAAATTCCGCGTTTTCGCCTGCGTTTTCGCTATTTTGCAGCGCTTTTAAAAGGCGGTTTAGATCGTATTCGCGAAGGATATCGGCGACCTTTACGAGCGGATTTTGCTCGGGAAATTCCGCCCTTTTTAGATCGAGCACATCAGGCACGTCGTCAAAGAGCGAGGTTAGGCGCTTGCTCAAAAACGCGCTCTCTCGCCCCTCTGCCAGCATGCCGCGGACACGTTCGTTTCGCACTAGCGGCAGGTTTT
>NZ_CALIII010000206.1 GCF_938018145.1 uncultured Campylobacter sp. | reverse complement strand
GGGATTTTGATTTAAAGCCAAAATTTAGTCGCCCAAACCGACTGCGATAATTTTATCAAACCGCTTCCGTTTTGCGACGGGTAAATCTAGCTTTGATTTCGGGCGGATTTTGCTCGGCGCGCAAATTTAAATCCTCCCGCATTTACCGCCGCGCCGTTAAAATTTGCTATAATCAAATCAAATTTTCAAAGGAGAAAATATGAAAAAAATCGCGTTTTTGTTGATGATTATCGGGGCGTTTGCGTTTGCTAAAAGCGAGGAAGCGCCGCAAAAATCTGAGCCAAAGCAGCTTGAGATGGTGCTTATCTTAGATAAATCGGGCTCCATGAGCGGGCTTGAGAGCGATACGATCGGCGGCTTTAACTCGATGATCGACAAGCAAAAAGAAGCGGGCGTGGACGCAAAGGTAACTACGGTGCTCTTTGATACGAATTTTAAGACGCTGCACGATAGAGCCGATATCAAAAAGGTCGAGAAGCTAACGAACAAGGACTACGTCGCTAGCGGCAACACCGCGCTACTAGACGCTGTGGGCGATACGATAAATAAAATCTCAAAAGTCGAGGATATCTACGCTAAAAACAGAGCCGTGCTTTTCGTCATCATCACCGACGGGCAGGAAAATTCGAGCAAGGAGTACTCAAAGGCGCAGATCAAAAAAATGATAAGCGATAAGCAGGAAAAATACGACTGGGAGTTTATATTTTTGGGAGCGAACATCGACGCGGTTAGCGAGGCGCAAAGCCTAGGCATAAAGGGTACGAACGCAGTGAAATACAAAAACAGCAGCGAGGGCGTGCAGAAAAACTTTGAGGCCGCTGCAGAGATGTCCAAAGATATGGCGATGGATAAAAAATCAAGCTCGAAGTGGCGCGAAAAGGTGCTTGAGGATAAGTAAAATTTGACTTAAGGCGCGGCTTGTTGCCGTGCTTTTGTAAATTTGCGGTTGTTCTTAAATCGCTAGTCATGGCTCAAAGCGGAGCAGGGCGATTAAATTTGACGAGGCGAGTTATTTTTGTTTTTGTCAAATTTAACAAAGCAGAGCTTCGCTTCGGCGCTATTAATCTATAAAAATTATTCGGGCGAATTTGCGACGAATTTATCGCCGTATCGCCCGCATAAAACTACTTTTTCAGCTTCTCGTAATCAATCATAAAATCAACGAATTTGCTTTTAAAATTTGGATCTTTTATCAGCCCGTATTGTATCGTCGCGGCTTCGATATTATCGATCTCTTGATATAGGTACCCGAGCGCCGCACGGCTTTCCATCGCGTTTGGATCGGTGAGCTTAGATAGCTCCAAAAGCGCGGTTGCGTTTTGCGGGTGGTTTGAGCCGATGGCGGCTACGGCTGCTAGAAACAGCGTGCCCGCGTCGTTTATCTTAAACTCGTCGATTATGCGGTTGTAGATCTGATAGCTCTCCTCAAAATCGTTCGTGAAAATGTCGATATAAGCTAGCGTCTGGAGCAAGTCGGCGTTATTAGCGCCTTGTTTTAGCAGTGCTTTTATCTTTTCGCGTTCGTAGTTTAGTAGGCCAGAGATTTGCAAAAGCTTG
>NZ_CALIII010000205.1 GCF_938018145.1 uncultured Campylobacter sp. | reverse complement strand
ACGTCAAATTTAAGCTGGGAAATTTGAGTAAGTATTTCGAGGTGGAGATATTTAGAGAGCATGCGGCAAGGCTCATCCCGGAGCTTTGCGAATGCGAGCTAAAGACCGAGCTTGAAAATTTACGCGAGGGATACCTGGTGCTTAGGAAGGATTTTTGATGAAAAAGGCTTTGCTTTGTATCGGCAATCCCATGCGCGGAGACGACGACGTAGGCAACGAAACAGGGCGAATCGTCGAGGCAAATTTGAAAGATTGGCGGGTATTTTACGGACAGGACGTGCCTGAAAACGAGTTTGGCGCGCTTAGAGAATTTGAGCCTGATATCATCGTCGTGGTAGACGCGATGAGCGGGTTTAAAGACGGCGCGATCGAGTTTTTTGATCTAAGCAACGAGCGCGACTATATCTACTCGACGCACAACTTGCCTACGCCCGTACTTTTAAGCTACCTGCGTAAAATTTGCCCCAAAACGCTGTTTTTAGGCATTAGCGTTTTGCTTGAAAACGTGCTTGATTTTAAAGAGGGCTTAAGCGAAAACGCGAAAAAAAGCGCGCAAAAAGCCTTTGAACGTATCTTAGAGATAGATAAAAATTTAAATTAGGAGGAGGAAAAGATG
Organism: uncultured Campylobacter sp.; assembly: GCF_938018145.1. Taxonomy (GTDB): domain Bacteria; phylum Campylobacterota; class Campylobacteria; order Campylobacterales; family Campylobacteraceae; genus Campylobacter_A. Next base: position 1,006 of record NZ_CALIII010000205.1, on the reverse strand, counting down.
TTAAATCCTGCAGAAACCGCGCAAGCGGTGTCAAATTCGATGGAGCACAAGGCGCATACTCCGTTAGTAAGCATTATTTTTCTAGCCATCATGGCGGGCGCGGCGATCGCGATGGGCGATATTTTCTGGGCGCACTCGACCGTGGGCATGGCTGAAAAACAGTCTATCGGTCTTGCAAATTTCATCGGCGGCATCACATTTAGCTGCGGTCTCATGATGGTCGTTTTCTACGGCGGGCATCTATTTACTAGCTCGGTTTTAAGCGGCGTTAGCGCGTATGAAGGCAAGCTAAATTTAGGCAAAACCATTAACTACTGGGCGATCGTTTGGTTTTTTAACTTCGTCGGCGGCGCGCTAATTGCCTATATGTACTACTACTCTGGCTTACCGCTAAAATACGACGGCTACATCTTGCAACACTTCGTACCGGCCGGTATCGGCAAGATCACGGCGCCGTTTCACGAGCTATTTATCCGCGGTATCTTTTGTAACGTGTTTGTTTGTATGTCTATCTGGACTGCGACCAGCGAGAGCAACCTTGCGGGTAAATTCTTTGCGATCATGTGGATGATCGGCGCGTTTGTCGCATGCTCTATGGAGCACTGCGTGGCAAATATGTTCATCATCACCGAAGCCATCATCTCAAAAGCTCACTACATAGCAGCAAGCGGCGGCGACGTCAATGCGGCAGCAGCGTTGCTTCACACTACGGCCGATAAGCTAGATGTGCTAAACTGGGGAAATTTCATCGTTAAAAACCTAGTTCCCGTTACGCTAGGCAATATCTGCGGCGGGCTTTTCTTTGTGGGACTAGTTGGATTTATGGCGAATAAATTTGATATGAAAAAGAAGTAATTCCCCATAAATGAATGGATTTTAAAAGTAGTTTTTGATTAAGGCGCTCGGTCACATACTACATGTATGCTCCCGTCACGCCTAATCAAAAACTATTTAAACTACGCCTATTCTGTCTGGAATGTTTATTTCGCATCTTGCTAAATTTGTA
>NZ_CALIII010000204.1 GCF_938018145.1 uncultured Campylobacter sp. | reverse complement strand
AAATTTGGCGACGGGAGTTACCTCGTCGGTAATGACCGAGCCAAATTTAAAAGCAACGAAGTATAGGGCAAAAAGACAAGCCGCAAAAAAGGAGAAAATTTTGATTTTATTGATAGATAATTATGACAGCTTCGTTTTCAACGTGGAGCAGTATCTACGCGAACTAACCGACGAAGAAGTGCGCTGCGTGCGCAACGACAAGATCACGCTGGATGAGATCCGCAGGCTAAATCCGAGCAAAATCGTGCTAAGCCCGGGCCCAAAACACCCGCAAGATAGCGGCATTTGCCTAGAGATTTTACGAAGCGATATCGCGGCGCCAGTGCTTGGTATCTGCCTCGGACATCAGGCGATCGGGCTCGTTTACGGCGCCAAAATCAAACGCCTAGAAAAGCCCTATCACGGCAAAACTTCGCTCATAAAAGTTAGCCGCAAAGAGCCGTTATTTACGGGGCTGCCCGATGAATTTGAGGTCATGCGCTACCACTCGCTTTACGTGGACGAGCTACCGTCAAATTTGCAGGCTTCAGCCGTGAGCGAGGACGGCGTAGTGATGGCGCTTAGCGCGAAAGACAGGCCGATTTTTGGCATCCAGTTTCACCCCGAGAGCTACTTCACGCAGTACGGCAAAAAAATCATCGAAAATTTCATAAACTACGAAGCAGCGCCTGCGGCAGACGTCGCCAAAGAGCCAAAGATCCGCCCGCTCAAGCCGTTTCTAATCAAACTGCAAGAAAACGAGCGGCTAGACGACCGCGACTTTGAGCAAATTTGCGAAATCATCGCGAGCAAAGAGTACGAGATCACGCAGCTAGCCGCGCTTTTGGTGCTAATCAGCGAAAAAAGCCTCTATCCGCAAAGCCTAGCAAGCCTGGCTAAAAACATCCTAAAATACTCGCAGACCTACCGCGATCCCTCGCCGATGATCGATCTTTGCGGCACGGGCGGCGACGGCTTTAAGACGATAAATATCTCAACCACCGTCGCGTTTATCCTCGCAAGCCTGGGCGTCAAAGTCGCAAAGCACGGAAACAAAGCCGTTTCTAGCAAATCAGGCAGCTCAGACGTGCTGGAAATTTTGGGCGTTAAGAGCTCAAATTCGCTCCTGCGACAACGCGAGCTGCTAAACGACAAAAATTTAGCCTTTTTCCACGCGCCGTTTTTCCACCCGCTAGTGGGCGAGGTGCGCGAAGTGCGCCAGCGCCTAGGTATCCGCACGGTTTTTAACGTGCTAGGCCCGCTGCTAAATCCAAATTTAGCGCTCAAAAATCAGCTAGTAGGCGTCTATCATAAGCCAGTTTTGCGCCTATACGCCGAGACGTTACAGCTACTTGGACGCGAGCGAGCGCTGGTAGTTCGCGGCGAGGACGGACTAGACGAGATCAGCCTATGTGACGAGACGCGCGTCGTGGAGCTACGCGGCGGCCAGATCAGCGAGTACAGCATCACGCCCGAGCAGTTTGGCTTCAGACGGGCGTTTCACAGCGAGATCGAGGGCGGCACGCCTGAGCAAAACGCCGAAATTTTAAAGCAAATTTTAAAAGGCGAGATTAGCGGACCGAAATTTGACGTAGTCGTGCTAAACGCGATGTTTGCGCTCTATGCCGCTGGCGTCGCTGATAGCCCAGCGCAGGCAAAAGAGGTCATCCTGGACGCGATAAAAAGCGGCAAAGTTTATCGCTATTTTGAGGACTACGTGCGAGGCGAAGCGTGACGCTGGTTAAAATTTGCGGTATCAAAACGCCTGCGGAGGCGCGCGACGTGGCGAGTTTGGACGTTGATTTTTTGGGCGCGATATTTGCTAAAAGCAAACGGCGGGTGAGCGCACGGACGGCGCGCGAGATAGCGAACATCGCGCATGCGGCGGGCAAAAAATGCGTCGGCGTTTTTGCCGGGCAAAGCGACTGCGAGATAATGGAAATCTGCGAATTTGTCCCGCTTGACGTCGCGCAGATCCACGGCGAGGTTAGCTCAAATTTATACGCAAATTTAAAAGCGATGGGACTAGAGGTTTGGCGCGTTTATAGCGTGCTAGACGCGCTTCCAGCCATAGATACCGCGCTTTGCGA
>NZ_CALIII010000203.1 GCF_938018145.1 uncultured Campylobacter sp. | reverse complement strand
GTCATATCAAGGTCGCGTTTAGCGCGCTCCGCAGTGCCGCGATTAACGTCGCACTCTTTCACCCCCCCCTATTAATCTGCCGCCAATATTACGCGGTCTATTTTTAGGGTCGCTACAATCAACCTTAGCAAAAGCGCTTAGACTAAACACACTTAAAAGCACAGCTATAATTAATGCTTTATTTTTCATCTTTAACGCCTTTCTCTTTATTTTTATTAAGTCCTTTTTTATTTCTTATCCTACGAAACGCGCTTGAAAATGTAGATAAAGTCATTTTCTCAAATTTCATTTCTATTTCCTTTCTTTAAATTTTACGCAAACGGCAGCAAATTTACGCCGTAAACGTCTTTAGGGTTTCGTTGTATTTGTTCTCGTCCTCGCACTGGATCAGTAGCAAGTCGCCCTCCTCAAATACCGATGAGCCGGTAGGTTTGATGTATTCGCCCTTGCGCTTGATGAGTAGCACCAAAAAGTCGCTAGGAAGCTCGAGCTCGGCTAGGTTTTTACCGACGACTTCGGAGTCAAAGCGTATGGTGTGCTGGCGCAAAGTATGATAAAAGATCGGTAAGTTCGACATCTCGACCTCTTCGGCTACGATCTCTTCTTTGACGCCGCATTTTTGCGCGGCCTTTTCTAACGTCATGCCCTGGATGATGATCGAGACGAACACGACGAAAAATATCGTGTTAAAAATAAGCTCGGAATTTGGCAAATTTGCGCCGAACGGATAGGTCGCAAGTACGATAGGAACGACGCCTCGAAGCCCGACCCACGAGATAAATATCTTTTCTTTGACGTTATATCTAGAGAGCAAAAGCGAGAGAAAAACGCCCATCGGACGCGCGACGAACATGATCCAAAACGCAATCACGGTGCCGGCAAGCGCAACGGCCGGTAGCTGAGAAGGGTTTACCAAAAGACCCAGCGTCAAAAAGACGACGATCTGCATCGTCCACGCGATACCGTCGTGAAAACCGATCAAATTTTTCTTATGCGCAAACTCTTTTTTATTTATAAACATACCGGCAATATACACGGCCAGAAAGCCGTTACCACCAACCTTGCCCGCTAGCACGTATAAAAGCATCACCCAAGCCATCGAAAACACCGGATATAGTCCCCAGTACTCAAGCCTTAGGCGGTTAAAAAGCCCAGGTAGCGCGACGCCGAACACATAACCCATCAGCCCGCCTAGCAAAAACTGCTTAACCAACGTTAGCGCTACATCGGGAACGCTAGGGATCGTGGCTATGGAGATGATTTGTAGCATCGTGACGGTTAAAAAGATCGCCATCGGGTCGTTTGATCCGGACTCTAGCTCCAGAAGCGGACGGATGTTGTTTCGCAGCGAAATTTCCTTTGCTCCTAGTATCGCAAACACCGCCGCAGCGTCGGTCGAGGAGATGATAGAGCCAAAAAGCAAAGCCTCTAGCCAGTCAAGACCTAGTAGGTATTTTACGAGTACGGCTATCATGCCGGCAGTTAGCACTACGCCAAGGGTGGCCAGGATGATGCCGTTTACCATGACGGGGCGGATAGATTTTAGATTCGTATCAAGTCCGCCTGCGTAAAGTATAAAAATAAGCGCGATAGTGCCCACGTCTTGGGCGATTTGGCGGTTATCAAAATCAAGCCCCAGCAGTCCGTCCGAGCCCGCGAGCATACCCACGGCCAAAAATACGACTAGCGACGGAATACCGAATCTATCTGAAACCTTGCTAGAGACGATACAAGCGATAAGTAGGATAGAGAAAAATAGTAAAAAAGTTTCTAACATTGTCCCTCATTTGAGTTCAAAGCGGGGCAAATTTAAGGCTAAATTTAGCACACTTAAAGCCTCAAATTTGGCGCGTTTTGTAAAAAAATTCTACCAGATTTTACCTTTTTAACGGATAAAAAGGCTTAACTTTTATCATCGTAAAAGATGAGATCAAAGCTATTTTTGCGCTTTACCAGAGCCTTTTTAGACGGCACGCCGCCCTGCTCCATTTTAGCTAGCTCCTCTTTCATCTGCTTTATCATGACTTCAGACTGCTCGATCTGCTCTTTTAGCTGCAAGATGATATCCACGCCTGCTAAATTTACGCCCAGATCGCGCGTTAGACGCAGTATCATCTTGATGCGGTCCATATCTTTTTCCGAGTAAAGGCGCATCTTACCCTCGGTTCTTGATGGCTCTAGTAGCCCCTCGCGCTCGTATTGGCGCAGCGTCTGCGGATGTATGGAGAGCACCTTGGCTACGACGCTTATTAGATAGACCGGTTCTTCGTATTGTTTCATTTTATGCCTCCGGAAGTTTTTGCTTCATGAGTTCGGCTAGCTCGCCGTCTAGGGCATTTACGTCCGGCAAAGACACGCGCGCCCTCAAGTACAGATCGCCAAATATCCCGCTTTTTCTATTTTGCACGCCGTATCCTTTGAGCCTGATTTTTTGCCCTGATTTTGAGTTTTCGGCGATTTTTATCGTTACGTCTTTTTTAGGCGTTTTTACGTCTATCTTACCGCCAAACATCATCGTTTTTAGCGGGATTAGCACGTCTTTATATAGATCGTCGCCGTCTCTTTCGTACTCGTCGCTAGGCGCGATATTTACGGTTAGTATCAGATCGCCGCGTCCGCCGTTACCTTTGCCTTTTATGCGTAGCTTTTCGCCGTTATTTATGCCGTTTGGGATTTTTATTTTGATGTTTTCGCCGTTAAAATTTATCGAGTGCTCGCCGCCTTTTACGGCTACGTCAAACGGGATAGTTACCTTCGCGCGGGAGTCTAGATCCTCATCGTCCTCAAAGCCGCTAAAACCGCCAGTCTGTCTAAATCCGCTAAAGCCGCTTCTGCTTGAAAAGCCGCTAAAGCCGCCTCCGCCGAAGATATTTTTTAAAATTTCGTCCAAATTTCCCATACCCGAGCTACTCGCAAAGTCGTGGAAATTTTGCCCGCCAAACATCGCGTCACCGTGTCTGTCGTACTGCGCGCGCTTTTTTTCGTCGCTTAAAATTTCATACGCGGCGTTTATCTCTTTAAATTTATCCTCTGCGCCTGGGTCTTTGTTGATATCGGGGTGATACTTGCGAGCCAGCCTGCGATAGGCCTTTTTGATCTCGTCGCTAGTGGCCTTTTCGGACACCCCTAACGTTTCGTAAAGACTATTGCTCATATTATGTCCTTCTAGTCAATTAATTTTATAGGGATTATAGCATAAAGATTTAGCGTATGTCAATCAAGTATAGTAAACGAAACGATTTTAAACGACTTAAATAATAATTAACTTTACGTTGAGCTTAACGCCTTATAATCGCGCTTTGAAAAAAATTTTATCAAAAGGAAAAGTAATGAAAAAGATAATGATATTATCTTTGGCTACTTCTTGCGCGATCTTTGCCGCAAGCATAAATTTTAACGAACCCGCAGAGGATTTTACTAGAATAAATCCGGAATTTAACAAAAACGTCGTGCTGTCCTACAACAGCTCTATCGCCGACGCTAAAAAATCGGTCGTAAATATCTCCACCACAAAAACCGTCAGCAGCAACGTAGCAGATATGAACGATATGTTTAGCGATCCGTTTTTTAAGGACTTTTTTGGATTTCAGTTTAACATACCCCAAGAAAAACAAAAAAGCAGCTCGCTAGGATCTGGCGTCGTCATATCTAGCGACGGCTACATCGTGACGAACAACCACGTCGTAGAAGATAGCGACGAGATCGTAGTCACGCTGCTAGATAGCGACAAAGAGTACAAGGCTAAAATCATCGGCACCGACCCTAAAACCGACTTAGCCATCATCAAAATAGATGCCAAAGAGCTAAAAGCCATACCGTTTGCCGACTCGGCTAAACTAATGGAAGGCGATATCGTATTTGCCATCGGAAATCCTTTCGGCGTGGGCGGTAGCATCACTCAGGGCATAGTTTCCGGCTTAAATAAAGACAACATCGGTCTAAATCAATATGAAAATTTCATCCAAACCGACGCTTCGATCAATCCGGGCAACTCCGGCGGCGCGTTAGTAGATAGCCGCGGCGCGCTTTTGGGGATAAATTCCGCCATTTTAAGTCGCGGCGGCGGAAATAACGGCGTAGGCTTTGCGATCCCATCAAATATGGTAAAAGATATCGCTTCCAAGCTCATTTCGGACGGCAAGATCGAGCGCGGCTTTATAGGCGTGACGATCTCGGATATGTCGAACGAGCAGAAAGAAATTTATTCAAATAAAGAAGGCGCGCTGATCTCCAGCGTCGAGAAGGATATGCCTGCCGATAAAGCGGGTATCAAGCGCGGCGATCTGATCGTGAAAATCGACGGCAAGTCGATCAAAAACGCTAACGAGCTAAAAAATTTAATCGGCTCAAAATCGCCTGGAA
>NZ_CALIII010000202.1 GCF_938018145.1 uncultured Campylobacter sp. | reverse complement strand
CATCAAAATCACCGACGCGCTAAAAAGAAAATGGCAGTGCGGCACGATCCAGGTCGATTTTAACCTACCTGAGCGCTTTGATCTCGGCTACATCGACGCAAATAACGAACGCCAACAGCCCGTCATGCTTCACCGCGCGCTACTGGGAAGCTTTGAGCGATTTATCGGCATTTTGATCGAGCACACGGGCGGCGAGCTGCCGTTTTTCGTGGCGCCTACGCAAGTAGTCATCGTGCCGATCAGCGACGCGCACCTAGACTACGCCAAAACCGTTGCCAAAGAGCTACGCAAAATCGGCGTAGATAGCGAAATCGCAAGCAAAAACGAGAGCCTAAACAAACGCATCCGCACCGCAGAAAAACAGCGCGTGCCGATGATCGCGGTGTTAGGCGACAACGAAGTGGCAAATAGCGCCATCGCTCTGCGCGACCGCACGACCAGGGAGCAAAAAGATATGAAGCTGGATGAATTCGTCGAGCTGCTAAAATCAAAACTCGCCGAGGTAACTTTTTGAAATACGGACTAAAATCCGCTAAATTTGAGCTAGGCGCGGCTTTATGCTAAGCCTGGCTTTTACCAAAATCTGCAAAAATTGTCACGGCGCAATAAATTTCTACGAAAAATACAATAAAAACACAATATTTTTGGATATAATCAACAAATTTCAACTTAAAGGAAAAAACTAATTGGCTAAAGAAAACGAAGTGTTGCTCAACGAAGATATCAGAGCGAGCGAAGTGAGATGCGTGGGAGACGACGGCACCGCATACGGCGTCATCCCAAGAGTAGAGGCCTTGAAAATCGCCGAGAAAATGGGGCTTGATCTGGTGCTAATCGCACCTGACGCCAAACCTCCCGTTTGCAAGATAATGGACTACGGCAAATTCCGCTACCAGCAGGAAAAAAAGCAAAAAGAGGCCAAGAAAAAGCAAAAAACGATCGAAGTAAAAGAGATCAAACTCTCCGTCAAAATCGCTCAAAACGACATCAACTACAAAGTCAAGCACGCGCTTGAGTTTCTAGAAGACGGCAAACACGTCAAATTTCGCGTATTTCTAAAAGGCCGCGAGATGAGCAATCCCGAAGCGGGCGTCGCGATGCTACAAAAAGTCTGGGAGATGGTAAAAGACGTCTCCGACCGCGATAAAGAGCCGCTACTAGAAGGCCGCTACGTCAATATGCTGGTAACGCCAAAAAGATGAGAAAAATTTGTCTCGTTTGCGCTCTTGCACTAGCTCTGGCTGGCGCGGAGTGCAGTCCGTATCTGAGACTAGCCACCATCGGTGCCAAATCAGCGCTAAATCAAATAGAAGACGAAAACATAAAGGCTACTGAAGTAAGTTGCAAAGACGATATAATTACCTACGAATACGTCTTTAAAAACTCGCAAAACATAGACTGGGAAGCTATTGCGGACGAATATAAAAAAGAATTTACGTCTACCATGAAAGAGCTTTTGGTGGAGGATTTTTGCTCTGATCAAAATACCCTTATGGTGCTACAAAAAGCAAAAAGTATCGTAATGAACTACCGTATACCAAACGGCGCGCTTTTTAGTAAAGTAGAGCTAACCGCAAAGGACTGCGAGAAATAAGCGGTATAAAAATTACACAAACCGACAAGATCATAAAAACAGACAAAACGCAAAGCAAAATTTGACGACAAATATCTGCTTTTGGATCTCGGTTTTTAAATTTTAAGGCATTTTATAATCATGCAAAAAGAAAATTCAAGCAAGTCAAATCGCTACACAAACGATCAGATCAAAGAAATTTTAAAAATACGTATCGAGCTAGCAAAAGAACTGATCTCCTGCGAAATAGCGGAGCGAGAAACGCTAAAAATCATCCCAACCTACCCCACTCACAATCTAAACTATGACGCCAAACGAATGCAAAAAACTCTTGTTGGCATAGGCGAATACGGCTTTGGTTACCCTGCTAACTGGGCGCAAGCGCTGCTTGAAATAACGAGCGGCGAAGAGCGAGCGCAAATTTTTAAAGCCCTAAAAGAACAGCAGCGACTATATCTCGAAAAAGACGGTAAAAATAACAAAAAGCTAGAAAAAGTCCTTCAAGCCGCCAAGCAAAATTTAACCGAGTAAAAGTCCAAAAGTACGGCAAATTTAAAGCCCTCAAATATAAATTTGAGCCAAAATCGCTAAAGAATAAATTTCGTATGCGAGCCGCTTAGTAAGTCAAATTTGGCCTTTACAAGCGGCCGCATACTTAAAGCTAGTGCCCAGAACGAGCCGCGATTATTTGCCGACCTTTTTGCAGCACTCTCTCATGAGGCCACCGCTCTTTTTGCAGCATTGCGCGTAAGCTTGCTTTGAGAGAGCGTCATTTTTTTTCACTCTCTGAGGGCCCGCACCGCCCTTGCCGTACTCATATATCACGCCAAGCTCTTTGCAAGAGCCTGCTTCGTTATCGTTATAGTTATAACAAGCTGCCGTGAAATACTGCACCGCGTTAGCCCACTCTCCTCTGGATACGGCTCTCAATCCATCGCCGTACTCTTGGCCGCCTTGTGCCGAAGACAACGCCAAACACGCCAAAAAGATCGCTAAAATCAACTTTTTCATGACGACTCCTTTGCGTGGATTTATAAGGTGATTATACTACAAAAACGCTTTGATGTTTAGAAAATATTTACGCTATATCGTGATTAAATTTACGTAAAATTTTATCATTGCATTCAAATTTGAGCCGCGAGCCACAAAGCCGTCCAAATTTCAAAATTACCAAATTTTGCGGTTTAAATTTAACTCTTTTACTATCTGAGTAAAGCTTGCTATCTCGCTCTCGTAAAGCGCTATGGTTTCGTTGTTTATTAGGGACTTGCGGATATTTGGCTCAAAGTCGTCGCGCCAGGTCTCTACGGCGATGAAGATTTGATTATCCTTAAAAACGGCATTTACGGGTGCATCTAGCCTGAGGCAAAGCTGAGTAAAATTTTCCATCAGCGCCGGGCTAAGCGCGTATCTAGCGCCGATCTGATCGGTCGTATAGACGTCAAAGATCTCCTCAAATCTCACGTCGTCCATATTTGCCTTCTGCCCGTAAACCGCTAAATTTCGCGAATTTACGTGCGCGATTTGCGTTATGGAGCTTAGCTTTTTATTAAAATCCGCCTTAAAAAGCACGCCTTGAAACTGCACGACCGTCTCGGTGCCGTTTTTCTTTTTCACCTTTTTGGCTGCGTAAAAGTCGCTAAATTTGACGCTAACGCCATCTATATCGCCCTCGATGAGATCCTCGCTGCTCCACTCATCGACCCTGCAATCGTAAATCGTAAAAAAATCATCAAGCCCCAGCCCGCGGTCTTTATCGTAGCTAAGGCCGTGCTTTTTTACGATATTTTCTATGATTTGACGTTTAAAATTTGCCCTAAATTCTCGCCTTTTAGACGCAGTCAAAAGGCCAGTCGTCGCAGCATATGAGATAGTGCCCAGCGTCACTCCAAAAATCGCGTCTAAAAAATACGCCGCAGCTGCGCCTACGCAAACGCCTACCGCAAGGGCGATAAGAGTTGCCTTTTTGACGGCGGCTACTAAATTTACGCGCTCGTTTTCTAGCTCTTTTAGCTCTGGCGAAAGCTCGCTTTGGGCTGAGTTTTGAGCGTTCTCGCTTAAATTTTGGGCGGGTTTTTCGCCTAAGGCCGCAAAAAGATTAGAAGCCGCGGGAAGCGCAAAAAGCACGGCTATGGCGCCGACGAAAATAAAGGTAAATAAAGTCTCCGTTTTAACTCCTTTACACGTTTGGCCGCTTATTTTGTGGCTTGTTGGCTCGCAAACCAAAGCCGCCAAGTGCGGTTAAATTTCGGCGCGGTAATTAAGCCTAGGCCGCGCGGTCCGGACTCGCGCTTAAATTTACGCCGCTTTTTTATCTCGCATTTTTTGCTTAAATTTAATCCGTCCGCCGCTTTGTTTCGTTCTGCTTGTCCGCAAATTTAAACTCCGCCGCTCGGCTTGCCGTTTTGTTTTGCATTTAATCGCCTTTATTTAAGCACAAATTTAAATAATCCGCGCTCTCTTTTCTCGTGGTTACCGTACCTTTTCGTTTAAATTTCGCTCTTTCAAATTTAGCGCCTTACGGAAATTTAAGATTTTGGACAAAAGCATATAAATTTAAACAACCCTCCGCGAAGGTAAAATTTACTTTGCGGCGCGATTTTGCGCCTAAATTTCGCGCTCTTGTCGCCCGAATTTACCGCTTGCCTTAAAGCAGCCTAAACTCGCGGGCTAGTTCTAGGCTCGCTTCGATCTCGGCGCGTTTTGCCATCACGCTTTCGACGTTTGCGCTTAAATTTAGCCCGTTTTTATCGCCGAAGCTTTTAAGCTCGCTCCAAATCTCTTTGATGA
>NZ_CALIII010000201.1 GCF_938018145.1 uncultured Campylobacter sp. | reverse complement strand
AGCAGCAGTCCGGTCGCGATGAGTAGCCCGGTCACTCCGTGTAGACCGAAAACGTTTCGATTCGTGTTTTCCATTTATTCTCCTTTAGAAAGCGAGATGACGTACTCGCCGACGGCTTTTTGCTGCAAGGCGTTTAGCCTGCCGTCGCTAAATTTAGGCATCGTACCGATAGCGCCCTTTTTACCGCGCTGCAACACGTCCTCGACAAAGGACGCCGTGCCGTATTTAGATAGATCAGGAGAGTTGCCCTCCATGCCTTTGCCGTCCTCGCCGTGGCAGGCTGCGCACGCCGCAAATAGCTCCTTGCCGCTAGCTACCAAATTTTCGTTTTTGGTCTTTTTTATGCCAGAAATTTCTTTAGCGATGTAGGCCGCGATCGCTTTTGCGCCCTCCTCGTCAGCCATGCCCGCAGGCATCTCGCCCATCGGGTACTCAAGGCCTTTTGAGCCGTTTATTATCGCGTTATAGATCCCCTCTTCGCTACCCCAAACCGCTAGATCTGCGGCCTTGCCGTTTATGCCGTCGCCGGTGATACCGTGGCAGGCCGAGCACTGCACCAAAAACACGCTCTCGCCCATCGCGTGAAGCGTCTTGGCGTCCGGATTTGCGAAGCTTTTTTCAAATTTGGCGTTTGCGGCGGCGACTTCCTCGTTGTATTCGCCGATTTGCGAGTAGGAGTTTAGCGGATAGCCCGCGAGCATATACCACAAAGCCCAAACGATAACCAGCACGTAAACGACCGCCCAGCCCAGCGGCAGAGGGTTTTTGTACTCGCCTATGCCGTCCCAGCTATGCTCGCTAAGCTCGCCGCCCTCTTTGGCGACTTTCATCTGCCTTACGTATTTGCCCGCCACGAACGCCGTTAGCGCGACGATAGCGACTGCGCCGACGAGAGCGAGTAAATTTACGTCGTCTCCCAAGTTAAACCATTGCATTATTTTTCCTTTTTAGCGTTTTTGTCCACGGACGCAGACTCTAAAATTTCCTCGTCGATACCGTCTTTTAGGGCGAGGTCGGAGTATCTTTCGTAGTCTCGCCTGCCGCTCTTTTCGGATCTATATAGATGAAAATAGTATCCGTAAAGAAGCGCGGCGCACACGGCTAGAAAGATAAAAGCTCCGTATCCTTGGATATCTCTTAGAGTCTGCGCATCCATAAATTCGCCTATTTTAAGCTATTTAGATAGGCGATGAGCGCCACTATCTCGCGGATCTCTCCGCGCTCAAAGGCCTTTTTGACCTCTTCATCCTTCATCTCTTCAACTATAGCGGCGGCTTCTTCTTTGGCGGCCGCTTGCGCTTCCTCGTAGGTGCCGAGTTTTGGCATGCCCTCTACGTCGTACGGTACGCCAAATACCTTTTTCGTCGTTACCGCTTCGCCGTATGCCGTCTCGATGTCGGCGTTGTTGCTAAAGTGATGCTTATAAGCAGGCATTATAGAACCGGGCACCACAGACGTCGGCTCTTTCATGTGATTTTCGTGCCAGTCGGTAGTGCGGTAGTTACCCACGCGCCAAAGATCGGGGCCGGTTCTCTTTGATCCCCAAAGATGCGGACGATCAAACGCATACTCGCCGCTAAGCGAATACATGCCGTATCTATCGGTCTCGGCCTTAAAAGGGCGAATTTGCTGCGTGTGGCAGGCGTTACAGCTATCTTTCATATACACGTGTTTACCCGCAAGCTGCAAAACCGTCGGCGGCTTGGTGCCCTCAAGCGGCCTAGCCCTGTTGGCAAAATCAGGCAAAATCTCAATCACGCCCGCATAAGCGATGATTACAAAAACCATAACCGCGAAAAAGAAGGGATTTTTTTCTAACCAACTAAACATTAGCAACCTCCTTTACGCCCGCAGGACTTGCGCTTAGCGGCTCTTTTTCGAGCGCTTTGGCGCCAAAACTCTTGTAGATATTATAAACAAAGATGAAAAATCCTAGCAGATAGAGCAGTCCGCCCACGGCTCTGATCCAGTAGTACGGCACGATATTTATCACCGTATCGATAAACGAATAGGCCAAATTTCCGTATTCGTCGGTCGCGCGCCACATCATACCCTGCGTGATGCCCGCGATCCACATCGATGAAAAATAAAGCACGATGCCGATAGTCTGTATCCAAAACTGAGTTTCCATCAAGGATTTCGAGTAAATTTCGCGTTTAAATACGCGAGGCGTCATGTGATAAAGCGCCGCCATCGTCATAAAGCCGACCCAGCCTAGCGTACCGTCGTGCACGTGACCCGGCACCCAGTCGGTAAAGTGCGCTAGAGCGTTTACGGACTTGATCGCTAAAATCGGCCCTTCAAGAGTCGAAAACATATAAAACGTCGAGCCTAAAATCATAAATTTGATAAGAGGATTTTCTCTAAGCTGCTGCCACTCGCCGCGCATCGTTAGAAGCATATTTATAGCTGAACCCCAAGACGGCAGTATCAAAACCACCGAAAACACAGAACCCATAGTCTGCATCCAGTCAGGCACCGCAGAGTAGATCAGATGGTGTCCGCCAGCCCAGAGGTAAAGGAACATGAGGCTCCAAAACGAGAAAATCGAAAGCTTGTAAGAAAATATCGGCTGACCGCTCTCTTTAGGAAGGAAATAGTAAATTTGAGCGATTATCGGCACGGTAAACACGAACGCCACGGCGTTATGCCCGTACCACCACTGCACTAGCGCGTCGTTGGCTCCGGCGTACATCGAGACCGAGTGCCACCAGTTGCCGTATCCCGAAACCAGCTTGGTCGGCACGGCCATGTTGTTAAACAGATAAAGCATCGCGATACCTAAAAACGTCGCGATAAAATACCAAACCGAGATATAAAGCGTCCTCTCGCGGCGGATACCGATAAGGCCGAATATACTAACGCCCCAAAGCACCCAAAGCACGACCACGCCGATATCTAGCGGCCACTCTAGCTCGGCGTACTCTTTTGACGTGCTAACGCCGGCAAGTAGGCTAAATACGCCGCCTGCCATAACCAGCATATATATCCAAAAGTGCAGCTTGCCCACCGTCATCAAAAACGGCGACTCGCTCATCGAGACTTTTAAAACCCTCTGTCCGATATAGTACCACGTCGCAAAAACGCCCGAAAGCATAAATCCAAATATCACGCCCGCCGTGTGTAGCGGTCTTAGGCGGCTAAAGGTGCCGTATTCGCCCGCGAGATAGTTTAGATCGGGATATGCCATCTGAAAGGCTATCAGCACGCCTATACCCATGCCGACTATCCCAAACAGTATCGTCGCGAACATAAAATACTTGGCGACCGTGTAGTCGTAGCTTAGCGCCCTGTCTAGTCGCATCGATATCCTCCTTTGTTTATTTTATTACGAAAATGTTATTTTACTAAAATTTAAGCGCAAAATCGCTTAATCGTTTTAAATTTACGCTACTTTAAATTTTACTTTTTTAGTTCTATTTTATAGCCTAGGCCGGGCGAGTTTTTGATGAGTCCGGCGCCCACTTTATCGCGTATTCGCTTGATAAATGTCCTAACGGCCGGATCGTTTACCTTTTCACCAAACCACACCACGTTTCTGATCTCTTCGGTTAGAACGAGCGTGCCAATACGTTTAACTAAAAGCGAGATAAAGGCCAGCTCTTTTTTGGTTAGCGCGATCTCGACGCCGTTTTTTACGAGCACTTTTTTGGTTTGATTAAACGAATATCCGCCCGAAATCTCGATGATATCGGCGCCTATGATTTTGGTTTTTACGATCTGCTCCAGCATGACGAAAAGCTCGTCCATATCGATAGGCTTGATGACGTATTTATCGATGCCTACGTCGATAGCTTTTAGTAGTTTTTCCTTTTCGCTATACGCGCTTAGGATCACTACTGGCGTGTTTTTTGAGAACTCTTTTATCTGCCTTGACATCTCAAGCCCGTCCATGATAGGCATCATGATGTCGGCTATCACGATGTCGGGGCTAAATTTTTTAAATTTCTTAAGACCTTCGTCGCCGTTTGAGGCCGAGATAACCTTTTGAAATACGCCGCCAAAAACCTCTTGCATCGACTCCCTTATGCCATCCTCGTCCTCGACTAGCAGTAGCGTTAGCTCTTTAAATTTTTTCATTTTTCATCCTTTAGCGGCAGCTTTATCTCAAATTCCGCTCCAAATTTTACGTTTTTAGCGCCGGCGCTTCCGCCGTGATTTTTAGCTATGCTTTTTAGCATATATAGGCCGATACCGGTGCCTGCACTCGGGTGCTTGGTAGTGAAATACGGCTCAAAAATCTTGTCCATTATCTCCTCTTTTATACCGCCGGCGTTATCCGTTACTCTTATGATAGCAAATTTATCCTTTGTTTCTAACGTTAGCGTTACTTTTTTATCGTCTTTTTTATTTGCCAGCGCATCTTTGGCGTTAGAAAGCAGGATAATCACAGCCTGACAAAGCTGCGACTCAAAGCCGTAAATTTGACCTTCGCTTTTTAGCTCCAAATTTACGTCTATGCCCTCTTTTTCGTAGGTTCCCTGCACCATCTTTAGCGCGTTTTCTACCGCGGACGAGGGCAAGAAAAGTCCCCTCTCGCGCTCGACGCTAAAAAAGTTTCTAAAATCCTCGATCGTCTGCGACATGCCCTTTATCACGCGTTTTGCGTGCTCGTAGCCGGCTTCAAATTTCTCGTTTGACTTCACGCTCTCTTTTAGTTTAAAAAGCGTGATGCTAAGCTCGTTTAGCGGCTGGCGCCACTGGTGAGCGATGTTTGCGATCATCTCGCCCATCGAGGCTAGACGCGACTGCAAAAAGAGCATTTTGGTTTTTTCCTCGTTTTTCTTGATCTCTGCTTTTACCAAATTTTCTAGATTTTGGTTTAAATTTACGAGCTTGGCCGTCTGCTCGGCGACCCTGTTTTCGAGATTTTCGTTTAAATTTAACAGCTCTTTTTTCGTCTTTTCAAGCTCGTTGTTTAAATTTATCACGTCCGTCACGTCATACCTGATCGCAAGAAACTCCTCGATCTGCCCGCTTAAATCCAAAATCGGGATGATAGTCGTGTTTAGATAGACGTCGCGGCCGTCTTTGGTGCGGTTTCTTATCGTGCCTTTGTGCACTTTTTTGGCTAAAATCGTATCCCAAAGCCGCGCAAAAACCTCCTTTGGCACCTCGGGATGGCGCACGATGTTGTGATTTGCGCCGATTAGCTCCTCGCGCGTAAAGCCCGACATCTTACAAAACTCGTCGTTTACGAAGGTGATAGTGCCGTTTGTGTCGGTCTTTGAGACGATATTGCTGGTCTCGATAGCCTCTTGATACTGTCTAAATCTTTCTTTGATGTTATCCATTGCTCGCCGTAAATCCTATAAAAGATAGATAAATTCCGTAAATTATTATCGCCGCGCCGCTTAAATTTAGCGCCTGTTTTTTAAATTTTTCGCTCGCGGCCTTTAAAACCAGCGCGTAAAAACTCATCGCAAAAAAGCTAACTACGCCAAACGTAGCCGCGATCGCCGCGCCCTTTGCCCCGCTGCCGCTAGCTACCGCTAAAGCTAAAAAATAATAAACCACTCCGCACGGCAGTAGCCCGTTTAAAAACCCGAGCGTCAAAAACCCGAGCACGCTATTTTTTGCGATCGCGGCTTTCATTTTTTCGTTTAAAATTTTGGATAAAAATGCGTTTTTCTCGATGAAATTAAGTAGCGTCCCGCGTCTAATGAGCGCCACGCCCAAAACCGCCATAAAAACGCCGACGGCAAAAAACAAGTAGCCTCGCGCCGCAAGAGATAGCGTAAATACGCCGCCAAACGACCCGAAAATAAAGCCAAGTAGCATATAAGCGCAAATTCTAGCTAGGTTATATCCCGCTATCATCGCCGCGCTAAAAATTTTACCTTTGCCGCTCAAAAAACGC
>NZ_CALIII010000200.1 GCF_938018145.1 uncultured Campylobacter sp. | reverse complement strand
CGCAGCTAAAAGAGCTAAAAAGCGCGGGCGTGTTTAGCTACAACCACAACCTCGAGACCTCGCGCGAGTTTTTCCCGCAAATTTGCTCGACGCATAGCTGGGACGAGCGCTGGCAGACCAACATCGACGCCAAAGAAGCGGGACTGATGCTGTGCACGGGCGGCATTTACGGGCTTGGCGAGAGCCAGGCCGATCGCGCGAGCCTGCAAGCTAGCCTTGCTAGGCTTGATCCGTTTTCTAGCCCGATAAATTTCTTTATCCCAAACGACGCTCTACGCGTCAAACGGCCGCCTATGGGAGCGGACGAGGCGCTAAAAATCATCGACGACACCGTTGCCGCACTGCCTAACGCTCGCGTGATGATCGCAGGCGGTCGCGAGAAAATTTTAGGCGAACGCCAATACGAAATCTTTGATCACGGCGTCTCCGCCGTCGTCATCGGCGACTACCTCACGACCAAGGGCGAGGTCGCTAGCCGAGATATCGCCGAGTTTAAGGCGCGCGGATTTAGCTTCGCGACGCTTTGCCACTGATGCAAAATTTGCTCTTAATCGGGTGCGGCGGATTTTTGGGGTCGGTTTGTAGAGCTGTTTTAAGCGGCGCGGTCGCTAAATTTTGCCCCGATTTTCCGCTTGCTACTCTTTGCGTCAATGCTCTTGGTAGCTTTTTGATCGGCGTACTACTCTCGTTAAATTTGAGCGAAAATTTAAGGCTATTTCTAGTCGTCGGCGCGCTCGGCGGTTTTACGACGTTTTCGACGTTTAGCTATGAGACGGTGCGCCTTTTTAGCTCGGGACAAAATTTAGCCGCATTTTTAAACGCGTTTTTTAGCGTTTCTGTTTGCCTCGGGTTTTGTTATCTAGGCACCGTTATTCGCTGAAAATCTAAATTTTATGCACCTAGCTCAGCACCTTTAAAGTGCTAAATTTGGTTTTGTTAAATTTAAGATTCTCCAAATTTTTTAGTTTTTCTTTTTCTTGGGTGGCGGAAGGGGTTTCTACTTACGGTCTGCTTGCAGCTACGAGCAAAGCGAAGTAGAGCGTCGCCTTCCTTTGCGTCGTGCTACGCACTCGCAACTGCCAGAAGCAGACCCGCCCCCAAACCCCCACCAACCCCACTGCACGTGAGAGGTTGCTGCGCTATGCGCAGTTTTATCTGGCGCTGTCGCGTCGCATGTTTTTTAGTTTAACGTTTTTGCGATGCGGGTCTCGGCGACTCAAATTTGAAAATTTAGTCAAATTTGACTTCGAATTTGAGCGTAAAACGATAAGGCGAAGTATCGTGAGATGATTTTTCGAGTTTTCTGCTTTGCAAGCTCGCAGCTGCAAGTAGAAGATGCAAAATTGAGCGTGCGCTAGGCATATAGCCTGCGGAGCGAAAATTTTGCGAAATCTCGGAAAAGCACTCGCGAGACAAGCCGCAGAGGGTCAAATTTATCAAAGAATAAAAAACCTTAGGCTATAATCCCCCATTTACAAAGGACTTTCTTGCAGGCAAACGGGCTAAATATCCTCATCGCGCTAGCTTTTATCATCTTTACGTCGCCGTATTTTTCTAAAATTTTACGCATCCCTATCGCGCCCGTGGAGATTATTTTGGGTTCGGTAGCCGGGTATTTGGGCTTTATCGGGCACAACGAAATGTTTAAAATCGTGAGCGAAGTAGGCTTTTTCTACCTCATGTTTTTAGCGGGCACGGAGGTCGATCTCAAGCTATTTTTCACGATAGATAAAAAGATCCTAAAAACGGGCGTCGTCTATCTGGCGATACTCTACCTACTCTCGGCGCTGCTGACGTTTTCGTTTGATCTAAACCGCCTTTTTATCCTCATCATGCCGCTGATGGCCGTGGGTATGATATTTACGCTATTTAAGGAGTACGGCAAAAACGAAGAGTGGCTAAACATCGGCATGCTCATCGCCTCGATCGGCGAAGTCGTGAGCATCACGCTACTAACCTTCGTCGGCGCGTATATGAAATTTGGCGCGGGTAGCGAACTGGCGTTTTCGATCATATATCTGAGCGGATTTTTAGCCGCGGCGGTGATCGGGTACAAGACGCTAAACGTGCTGTTTTGGTGGTATCCGCAGCTGCGCGTCATCCTGATGCCCCACTACGACAACTCCGAAAAAGACATCCGCCTGTGTATGGCGCTGTTTTTCGGCATCATCGCGCTTATGCTTTATTTAAATTTAGAGATAGCTTTCGGCGCATTTGTAGCGGGGACCTTTATCGCGACATTTTTCGATCACAAAAAAGACCTCCCGCACAAGCTTGCTAGCTTTGGCTTCGGCTTTTTGGTGCCGACCTTTTTTGTCCATATCGGCTCGACGTTTAAGCTTAACGCCTTTATGATAGACGGAGTCGTGCGCGACGCGGCGCTGATAACGGGCGTCATGATAGGCTTTAGGCTTGCTGCTAGCACGGTGTTTTTAAACATCCTCGGGCTAAAAAACACCGTCCTTTTCGCGCTATCACACTCGATGCCGCTGACGCTTCTCATCGCCGTTGCTACCATAGCCTACAAATCAGGCGGCATAAATGAAAATTTTTACTTCTCTTTCATACTAGCGAGCCTAACTCAGGCTATAATAGTAACGATTTGTATCAAAATTCTAATGAGCTACGAAAATAAAAATTTGCAAAAGGAGCCAAAATGAGCGATACGGTTACGCTAACAGACAACAGAAACGGCAAAAGCTACGACTTTCCGATACTTCATGGCACCATGGGCCCCGACGTCATCGACATCTCGACCTTTTTTAGCGATACGGGGATGTTTACGTTTGACCGCGGATATACCTCGACGGCGATGTGCCGCTCTAGCATCACTTATATCGACGGGCTAAAAGGCGAGCTGATGTACCGCGGCTACGACATCGCGTATCTAGCGGAAAACAAAACCTTCATCGACGTGGCGTATCTGCTGCTAAATAAAGAGCTACCGAACAAAAAGCAATACGACGAATTTAAACTCGAGCTTAAAAAGCGCAGCTTCATCCACGAGGGCATGATGAAAATTTTCGACGCTTTCCCGGACAAGGCGCACCCGATGGCGATCTTGCAGGCGGCGGTCTCGGCGCTTTCTGCGTTTTACTTCGATCACCTAAACATGGATAAGCCCGAGGAGTACCACGAGATGGCGATGCGAATAATCGCCAAAATCCCGACCATCGCGGCGTTTTCTTATAGATTTTCGCGCGGACTGCCGATCATTTATCCAAATTTAGACCGCGGCTTTACGGAAAATTTCCTCTACATGATGAGGAGCTACCCGTACGAGCACGTAAATTTGCGCCCGATCGAGGTCAAGGCGCTTGATACGGTCTTTATGCTGCACGCCGATCACGAGCAAAACGCATCCACGACGACCGTTCGCACCGTAGGCTCGACGCACGCGCACCCGTATGCGTGTATCGCCGCGGGTATCGGAGCGCTATGGGGCTGGGCTCACGGGGGCGCAAACGAGGGCGTCATCCGCCAGCTAGAGCAGATCGGCTCGGTAGAAAACGTCGATAAATACATCGCCCGCGCCAAGGACAAAAACGATCCGTTTAGGCTGATGGGCTTTGGTCACCGCGTGTATAAAAATTTCGATCCGCGTGCCAAGGTACTAAAATCTATGTGCGACCAGCTGTTTGACGAGATCGGCATAAACACCGAGCTTCTAAAAAT
>NZ_CALIII010000199.1 GCF_938018145.1 uncultured Campylobacter sp. | reverse complement strand
TATCCCATTTCGGCCATTCCCAGAAGCGTTTTGCCATGTTATATCTGGCGTAACGGCCCGTATAGTACGGCTGCTCTTTTTCGCCTTTTTGATTGATATAGGCGATCGCATATTCGTCGGTCTCATTTGGCGTGAAGCCGAATTTTATATTAAATTTCTTATCGCGCTGCACGGAGTTATCGCGTCTGCCGCCGTCTTCGTTGCGAGTAACGCCCGGTTTAAAGTCGTGAGAGAGCTGCTGTCCCGCATCCTCCATATAGCTACCGCCGGCTTGCACGTAAAATAGCTCTTGCTTGGTGCCGATACTGAAATCAACGTTGTTGCCGTAGGTCTTGGCGTTTCTACCCGTCTCAAAGCCGTAGCCGACGCTACCTTCAAGTTCTTTTGTAGGTTTTTTGGTGATTAAATTTATCGCTCCGCCCATAGTGTTTGGGCCGTAGAGCACCGAGCTAGAGCCCTTTGAGATGTTGATTTGGCTTAGATCAAATGTCGTAAATCGTCCAAAGTCCGCGTTGCCGTCATACGGGATATAAACGGGAATACCGTCGATATAAAGCGGCACTCTGCGCGCGTCAAAGCCGCGAACGTAGAAATTTTGCTCTGCGCGCGGACCTTTTTTATCTACGTAAACGCCCGGCGTGCTGTAAGCGACCTCCGAGAGGCGCTTTATCTCGTCTCGTTGCAACTTTTGTTCGTCTAAAACTACGACGTTTGTGTCGCTTTTTTGTACGCCGCCTACACTTTCTACGACTTCGACTTGTCCTAGCGTAAATACTTCGCCGTGTAGCGCCATCGCAACACAGCAGGCGATCAGGCCAATCCTTTTCATTAGCAACTCCTTGAAAATGAAATTTTTATTATATATTTTGTAAAATACGTTTTGAACGAAGTT
Organism: uncultured Campylobacter sp.; assembly: GCF_938018145.1. GTDB lineage: Bacteria > Campylobacterota > Campylobacteria > Campylobacterales > Campylobacteraceae > Campylobacter_A. The sequence goes on along the minus strand of NZ_CALIII010000199.1, from coordinate 845 downwards.
AATATTATTAAAATATAAAAAGTTAATTTTATTTTACACATAGTTAAATTTGACTTAAAAATCGAGGTTTTTAAAATGAAATTTAAATTTCTACTTTGCATCGACGACACGGATGAGCTTGGCGGCGAAATTTCTACGGGCCTGCTTGCCGAAGAGATCGCCGCGTTTGCGGGCTCGTTCGCGCCAGTTTCATTCGTCACGCGCCATCAGCTCTTGCTCGATCCTCGCATCAACTACACCTCGCACAACAGCTCTATGTGCCTTGAAGCCCGGCTTACCGAGTCGCAAAAGCAGCGCGTGCTGGATTTCGCGCTCCAGCTGCTAGAGTGCAAAAGCGCGCCGAGTGCGGAGCCCGGCATCGCGGCGGCCTTTGAAAAAGATATCGAAAATGCGCAAGAGCTAATAAGTTTTGGCAGAAGCGCAAAGGAGATATTTTTAAGCACGGAGCGGGCATTTGAGACGGCGCACAAACAAAACGTATTTTTAAAAGAGCTAAAAAGCGGCGCTAGCGGCGTCATCGGCGCACTTGCCGGTATCGGGCTTAGGCTTAGCGGAAACGACGGTAAAATCAGGGGCAAATTTGAACTAAAAGAGTCAAATTTGAGCGTGGCCGAGCTTTTGGGATTAAATTTTATCGAGGCGGTCGCGGATGAAAATTTTAAACCTCTATCGCCTGACGAGAGCGTAAATTTAATCGGCGCGCTAAAGCCGGTATTTTTGGATTTTAAGGCGACTTTGCTCGTTAAAAAAGAAGCTGGCGGCGACTTTAGAAATTTAAGCGTAAAAGAGCTTCGGGGGTTTTGATGCGCGCAAATTTTAACGAAAAAGGCGAGTTTAGATTCGGC
>NZ_CALIII010000198.1 GCF_938018145.1 uncultured Campylobacter sp. | reverse complement strand
AATTATTGAAAAGATTGTTTTTGATGATTTTTGCGGGGTTAAATTTGGCCTTTGCAGGCGTCACGGCAGGCCAAAGCGAGCTAGAGCTAGAAGCTGCGGTCAAGAGATTTCAAAGACTGCTTGATATGAAAGATATTAGCGAATTTGCCATAGTGCCTCATCACGTTTTCGCCGCGCAAACGGGAGTAAATTTGACGCCGTCAGTCACGGTGATTTTTGGCGCGCCGGGCGTACTTGCGCCGTTAATAGAGTGCGAGCCAAGCCTCGCGCTAGAGCTTCCGTTTAAGTTTTTATTTCAAAAAAGAGAGGGCAAAACGGTCGTGAGCTTTGAGGATATAAAAAGCATCACGGCTAGATACGGCGTCTTTGACTGCCACGCCCTAGACGCGGCGCAGAGGCTAGAGCGCGAGCTTTTTGACGCCGCCGTCAAATGAAAATTAAGCTTAATTTTTATATAATCTACGCTCATTAAAGGATGTTTTATGTTACTTTTGAGCCCCGTTTTTTATTACGAAAAGATCCGCGAAAAATTCGCCAACTCCTACCTCGCCGAGGACACGACGCAGACCATCGTCGGTATCGACTGCGAGTATATCAGCAGCGAGCAGACCGATTTTGCAGGGCTTAAGAGCTATTTTAAAGCTCAAAAATCGGGCGCCCCTTTTGCGGGACTGTTTGGAGTGCTAGGCTACGGCGGGATAAAATATTTTGAAAAAATACCCGAATTTAACGCCTCGCAGTACGATTTCCCCGACTTTTTCTACGCCAACGCCCGCGCCTACCTGCACTTTGATAAAAATAGCAAAATTTACAGCTTTTACGGCGACCGCGAGCGGTATTACGATTTTCTCGTTAAATTTAGCGCAGACGACGAAGCGGCCGCCAAGGAACAGCGCGCAAAAGGGCAGTGCAAATATAAAATTTTAACCGACTTAGATGGCGAAAAAGCGCATTTTCTAAACATCGCCGAACGCGCCAAAGAGTACCTAAAAAGCGGCGACGTCTTCCAAGTCGTGCTAA
>NZ_CALIII010000197.1 GCF_938018145.1 uncultured Campylobacter sp. | reverse complement strand
TTGTAAAGCCCGTTCAAAGCGCGCTTGAAAGCCTGCCTAAAAGCCTAATCGAAGCGGGTCAAAGCCTAGGCAAAAATCGCTTTGAGATCGCCGTTTTTATCCTCATCCCAAACGTCTTTAAAAGCGTCGTTTCGGCGCTGGTTTTGGCTCTTGCTCGCGGTCTTGGCGAGGTCGGCATCACGCTGATGCTAGGCGGAAATATCGTAGGCAAAACCGACACCGTTTCGCTAGCTATCTATAATGCGGTTTACGACGGCGAAAACGGCCGCGCGCTCATTTTGAGCGTGATTTTGGTCGTGCTTAGCTTGGTGCTTTTTGGGTTTATAAATTTTCTCGAGCGTGCTAAAAAATAGACTAACATCGCAAATTCGCTATTTTAAACGCGTAAAGCCGAGAGCGCCCTAAATTTACCCCGAGTGTAAAACAAAATACGGCTTTGCGAGTATAAATTCATTATTTTTTTGCTACAATAAGAAGTTTTGAACTTTAACTATTTAGGAGAAATTTCTATGAAAAAAGAAGACATAAAAGAGCTGATCGAGTTTTTTAACGAGATGGATATGAACCGCATAAAAGTAAAAAGCGGGGATTTTGAGGTCGAGCTTGAAAAATTCGCCGACTGCTGCGAGCTGCCAAAGCCCGTCGTCCAAGCTCCCGCCCCGACTCCGACTCCGGTAAACGTTGTGGTAAGCTCAGAGGTCAAAGCTCCTGCTAATTCTCCAAAAGACAGCATAAAATCGCCTATGGTCGGTACTTTCTACGCTGCTCCGAGCCCCGGCGCGGCGCCGTTTGTAAAAGTAGGCCAGCGCGTGAGAAAAGGCGACGTCGTGGGTATCATAGAAGCGATGAAGATAATGAACGAGATCGAGGCCGAATTTGACTGCCAGATCACCGAGCTGCTCGTTTCCGACGGTCAGCCGGTCGAGTTTGGCTTGCCGCTATTTGGCGTGGAGAAAATTTGATGGAAATAAAAAGAATTTTAATCGCAAATCGCGGCGAAATCGCGCTGCGAGCCTTGCGAACGATAAAGGAAATGGGCAAAGAAGCCGTCGTGGTCTACTCCACGGCCGATAAAGACGCGCTCTACGTCAAATACGCCGACGTGGCGATCTGCATCGGCAAGGAGCGCTCAAGCGACAGCTACCTAAATATCCCGGCCATAATCAGCGCGGCCGAAATCAGCGAAGCCGACGCGATATTTCCGGGCTACGGATTTCTCAGCGAAAATCAAAATTTCGTCGAAATTTGCTCGCATCACAAGCTAAAATTTATCGGTCCTAGCGTAGCCGCGATGGCGCTAATGAGCGACAAAAGCAAGGCAAAGCAGATGATGCAGCGCGCAGGCGTACCAGTAATCCCCGGTTCTGACGGCGCCGTAGCCGATACGAAGGCGGCCAAAGAGCTAGCTAAAAAAATCGGCTATCCGGTCATCCTAAAAGCCGCAGCCGGCGGCGGCGGACGCGGTATGCGCGTGGTCGAGCGCGAAGAGGACATCGAAAAGGCGTTTTGGTCGGCCGAGAGCGAGGCGATGAGCGCGTTTGGCGACGGAACGATGTATATGGAAAAATACATCCTAAACCCGCGCCACATCGAGGTTCAGGTTATCGGCGATAGTCACGGCAACGTCCTGCACATCGGCGAGCGCGACTGCTCTATGCAGCGCCGTCACCAAAAGCTGATCGAGGAGAGTCCTGCGATCCTGCTAGACGACGACACTCGCGCTAGACTGCACGAAACGGCGATAAAAGCGGCAAAAGCTATCGGCTACGAGGGTGCGGGAACGTTTGAGTTTTTGGTCGATAAAAATTTGGATTTTTACTTCATCGAGATGAACACGCGCCTGCAAGTCGAACACTGCGTGAGCGAGATGGTGAGCGGCCTAGATATCATCGAACTGATGATAAAAGTAGCCCAGGGCGAGGCGCTACCGCCGCAAGAAAGCATCACGCTAAAAGGCCACTCCATCGAGTGCCGCATCACGGCCGAGGATCCAAATACGTTTACGCCAAGTCCCGGCAAGATAACAAAATACGTCTGCCCGGGCGGCCGCAACGTGCGCATGGATAGCCACATCTATCAGGACTACTCGATCCCGCCGTACTACGACAGTATGATCGGCAAGCTCATCGTCTGGGACACCGATAGAAACAGAGCCATCCACAAGATGAAGGTGACGCTCGAGCAGCTCATCATCGGCGGCATCAAGACCACGCGCGATTTTCACATCGCGATGATGGAAAACCAAGACTTTATCAACAACAACTACGATACCAACTACCTCTCTCGCCGCTAAATTTGCGGCTACGTGCCGAAGCGAGTTTAAATTTGCTTCGGCGCAGCTATTTTACATTTAAATTTATCGGCAAAACCCGCACCGCTTTACTCTTGCTCAAAATATCAAATTTATAAAACTCTTATCCGTGCAGCGTTAATAATACAAACCAGACAAATTTGACGTCGTAAAGGTGCGGGTTTGGGCGAGCAAGCAAATAAAATATGGGCGTCAAATTAAAAAATAGCCGCGCAAATTTTAGTATAATACCCCAAATTTAACTAGGCGGAAGCGATGATAAACGACGAATTTTACATGTCTCTAGCGATAAAAAAGGCTTGGGAGTTTCAAATTTTAACCTACCCAAATCCCGCCGTCGGTTGTGTGGTTTTAGACGCCGGCGGCAGGCTGCTTTCAGTCGCCGCGCATAAAAAGGCGGGCTTTTTACACGCCGAGCCAAGCGCGATTTTATTGGCGCTTTGCCAAAAGTGCGAGGCGTTTTTGAGAGATTTTTTACGAGACTACAACGCGGCTTTTGGCGTCAAATTTGAAAACGCGGCCGAGCTTGAAAATGCGGACTTACAGCCAAATTTCACGTATGAATACATCCTGCAAAATCACGGCGATCTGCTAAAGGGAGCCAAGGCCTACGTGACGCTCGAGCCCTGCGCTCACCGCGGTAAAACTCCGCCATGCGCCGAGCTTTTAAGTCGGCTAAAATTTGCCGAAGTCATTATCGCTAGAGGCGACGAAAACGCCGTAGCAAGCGGTGGTGCGCATATCTTGCAAAACGGCGGCATATCGGTCAAATTTGGCGTGCTACGGCGTGAGGCGGATGATCTAATAGAGCCGTTTCTTGCGTGGCAGGGCGGAAA
>NZ_CALIII010000196.1 GCF_938018145.1 uncultured Campylobacter sp. | reverse complement strand
CCAAAAAATCAAGAGGCGTTTACTTCTTTATAAATTTCTATCCGATGGGCGGCGTGCACTACGACTTTTCGGTAGGACAGACGACGCAGGGTAATTGATGGGCAACTACGAAGACTTTATGTTTGAAAACCAGCTCGAAGCAGCCGAAAAGCTACTTGAAATTTTGCCCAAAAAAGAGCTAATCGCGGGCGAATATCTGATAGTATGTAGCTCTATAGATTCTGTTATCATGGTCGATAGCGTGGCTCGCGGGCTAAATTTGAGCTATGAGATTTTATTTTGCGAGCGCATTTTTGCGCCAAATAACCCGGAGTGTGAGATCGCGATGGTTAGCGAAAAGGACGACGTGGTGCTAAACGACGAGCTGATTCGGAGCTTTGGCATTAGCTACGACTTCGTTTACGGCGAGGCCGACCGTAAGTACGACGAAAAAATCTTAAAAAACGTCTACAAATTTAGAAAAGGCAATCTTATCGGCGATCTAAAGGATAGAAACATCCTGCTCATCGACGAGGGCTGCGAGACGGGACTCACGGCGCTAACCTGCCTAAAAACGCTCATGCGTGAGAGGGTAAAATCAGTCACCTACGCTACGCCGCTCATCGCCACAGACGTCGCCGCAGCTATCGCGCCGCTGGTGGATGAAATTTACGCCGTGCACAAGATCGCAAATTTTATCGAGGTGGATTTTTACTACGAAAACAAAATCGAACCAAAACCGGAAACCGTGCTTTCCATATTAGAGGAGAGTCCATTTTATATACCATTACAAAAACAAGGAGATATTAGGGCATGCAGTATTCAATAGAAGTCAATAATCAAGTTGAAATTTACGATATAAACAAGATCGCCAAGCAGGCTAGCGGCGCGGTACTTTTACGCGTAAAAAACACCGTCGTTTTAGCCACCGTCGCTCGCGAGGACACGCAAGTTAGCGAGGATTTTTTACCGCTAACGGTGCAATACATCGAAAAAACGTACGCAGCGGGTAGGATTCCCGGCGGCTACGTAAAAAGAGAGACTAAACCGGGGGATTTTGAGACGCTAACTTCGCGCATCATCGACCGCTCGCTACGTCCGCTCTTTCCAAAGGGTTATGCATATCCGACGCAAATCGTCGTGATGGTGTTATCTTGCGATCCCGAGGTTGATTTGCAAGTCGTCGGTCTAAATGCGGCTTCAGTCGCGCTTTATCTTAGCGACATCCCCGTAAATGCGCCTGTTTGCGGCGTGCGCGTGGGATATATAGATAATAAATTCGTAATAAATCCTAGCAACTCCGAGCTAAAAACTTCGGCGCTCGATCTTTACGTGGCAGGCGTTAAAGACGAACTTTTGATGATCGAGATGAGAAGTATCGCAACCGAAAAAGACGAGATAGTGCCTATCGCGCTAGATCCTATGATGGATCCGAATTTAGGCGGCGGCGTGATAGCGATGCAGGATATGAACGAATTTAGCGAAGATCTCATCGTGGAGGCGATCGCAGAAGCCGGTAAAGCCATACTTCGCGCCTCAAACGCTTATGAAGAAGCATTTAGCCAGCATAAAAAAGAGGATGCGCAGCTAGAGCTAAAACCGGAGATTGAAAATGAGAGCGTCGCAGTTTATCTAAACGAATTTTACAAAAACGACGTAAAAGCCGCGATAAATCAGATGGCTAAAAGCGAGCGTGCCAGCGAGCTAACAAAGATCGCCAAGCAAATTTTGACCGACGAAGTAGCGCAAAAAGAGGGCTGGGAGGAGGAGGTCGTCTCTAACGTCCTAGCTAAATTTAAGAAAAAAATCGTCCGCGAGCAAATCATAAACGAGGGCGTGCGCGCCGACGGCAGAGGACTTAAAGAGGTCCGTCCGATCAGCATCGAGACGAATATCCTGCCAAACGCTCACGGCAGCTGCCTCTTTACTCGCGGTCAGACGCAAGCTCTCGTGGTGGCGACTCTAGGCACCGACGGCGACGCACAGATGTATGATATGCTAACGGAAAAAGGCGCCGTGACGGATAAATTTATGTTTAACTACAACTTCCCGGGCTTTAGCGTCGGCGAGGCTAGTCCGCTAAAGGCTCCGGGCAGACGCGAGCTGGGTCACGGTAATCTCGCTAAACGCGCGCTTGCACCTAGTATCGACGTAAATTCGCCTTATACCATTAGACTTGTTTCTGAAATTTTAGAAAGTAACGGCTCAAGCTCGATGGCTAGCGTTTGCGGCGGTTCTTTGGCGCTAAGGGCTGCAGGCGTTGATACGCCAAAACTAGTAGCTGGCGTTGCGATGGGGTTAATTTTCGAGGGCGAAAAACACGCTGTTCTAACCGACATCATGGGGCTAGAGGATCACGACGGCGATATGGACTTTAAAGTCGCAGGTAGCAAAGACGGCATAACAGCGCTTCAGATGGATATAAAGCTGGGCGGTATCAGCCTTGATGTGCTTAAAGAAGCTCTTTTGCAGGCGCGCGAGGGCAGGCTGC
>NZ_CALIII010000195.1 GCF_938018145.1 uncultured Campylobacter sp. | reverse complement strand
CCTGAGATATGGGAGTATGAGCGCGAATTTGAAGATATCAAAGCCGAGTTAAAAGATCATTTTAACGGGCTTTTGAGTTTTTATCAAAATGCCGCCGACAAAGGGCTTGGCGTGCTAATCGTAATAGCGTAAATTTTACAGCAAAACCCGCTAAGCGGTCGGCTAGCTTTGGAGCCGTTTTTCGGGGTAAATTTAAGCCCGCACGGATAAAGTCAAATTTGCGGGTTTAAATTTGTGCGCTTAGAGATTTGCTTGGTAAATTTACTCTCTGCGCCTCAAAAAAACGCAAGCAAAAGCCGCCGCAAAGCCAGGTAAAATTCCCGCCCGCGCATAAAAAAACAAATTTCGCGCCGAGACCCAAAAATGCAAACGACTCCTCAAGCAAATTTTGCTAAATTTCCGCCCATCACCCGCCGTTTTTTATTTTAAATTTATAAAATTTGATTTACTATTTCCTCAAAATTTAAGGCGCTTTATGAACTACCTACTTTTTGCCGTTACGTTTTTCCCTATCAGCCTGATGCCCGGTATCAACATGACCTACGCGATGAGTATCGGCATGAGCCTGGGCTACGTGCGCGCGCTGCCGATGATGTCGGGGCAGCTCGCCTCTCTGGCCTTCGTGGGGATTTGCTGTATGCTGGGCGTTGGCGCGGTTTTGGCGCATTACAGCTTCGCGTTTAAGGCTCTAAATATCATCGCAGGCCTTTATCTACTATATCTTGGCGCTATGCTGTTTTTTAGCAAGGGGCAGCTTAGCATCACAAAGGTCTCGCAGCTACCAAGCAAAAAGCAGATGTTTTTAAACGGCGCCGTGGTCTGCATCTCAAATCCTAAGGCGTGGATTTTTCTATCGGCTTTACTACCGACTTTTTTGGACGCGAACGATCCTTTTAGCCTGCCGCGCATACTCTCTATCACGGTTACGCTCGTTTTTATTGAGTTTTGCTCGCTTAGCATCTATGCTCTTGGTGGCGCGATACTAAAGAAATTTTTGCAAACCCACCTGCGTCTTTTGGAGATTTTTACCGCCGCCATCATCTGCGTCATCGGCGTTTTGATGATGCTTCGCTAAATTTACCCGCCCATTTCTCGTTAAATTTGATAAAATAGGACAAAATTTATCGCCTTGCCCGTTAAATTCGGGGCAAATTTAAGGAAAGCAAATGTTTAAAATTTTAGTCGCCGAGGATGACGAAAATTTAAATAAAATAATCTGCCTAAAGCTAGCTCAGGAGGGCTTTTCGCCGCTTGCGGCTTTTGACGGAGAGCTGGCTTTGCAGCTACTAGAGAGCGAGCGCGCCGATCTTGTCGTCACCGATATCATGATGCCCGGACTTAGCGGATATGAGCTAACCAAACAAATCAAGCTGCTAGACGAGTCGCTACCGGTGCTGATGATAACGGCAAAAAGCGGCATGGAGGGCATGGAGAAGGGCTTTGTCACGGGGGCGGACGACTACATGAGCAAGCCTTTAAATTTAAAGGAGCTGATTTTACGCATAAACGCGCTTTTGCGCCGAGCCAAGATCGCTAGCGGCAAGCGGCTGAGGTTTAAAAACTCCGAGCTAGACTATGCGGCTCTTAGCCTAAAAATCGGCGGCGAGGCCGTAGAGCTCGCTCCAAAGGAGTTTTATCTGCTCTTTTTACTGCTCTCAAACCCGGGCAAAATTTTCACTCGCCTAGAAATCATGCAAGAAATCTGGGGCTACGACACGGATAGCGACGAGCGCGCGGTCG
>NZ_CALIII010000194.1 GCF_938018145.1 uncultured Campylobacter sp. | reverse complement strand
GAGCATGAACTGCGCGCTCACGTTTGCCGAGTCTTGTAAAAATTTATCGAAGTCAAACTCCGCGCTGCCGCCCGCCTCGTCGCTGATCGCGCGAAGCACGAAAAACGGCACGCCCAGACTCTCGCAAACTAGCGCCACGCTAGCGCCCTCCATCTCGGCCGCGTCGGCTTTGAAGGTCGCTTTGAGCCACTCTTTTTTCGCGTTGTCGCAGATGAACTGATCGCCAGTTGCTATGACGCCGCCTTTTAGCGCAATGCCTTTTTCTGCCGCGACGCTAGATGCTAGCGCGTTTAAAGCGTCATCGCTTTTGATAAAGATGCTAGTCTCAGGCACGTAGCCGTGCGGGTGTCCAAACGCCGTGATATCGACATCGTGCTGCACTAGACTAGTCGCGTAAAGCATATCGCCGATTTTCAAATTTGGATTTAGCGCACCTGCGACGCCGGTAAAAAGCAGTTTCTTGGCACCAAATTTCTCGATCATCGCGCTTGCGGTCAGAGCAGCGTTTACCTTGCCGATCTTAGAGTAGGCGATCACAAGCTCTTTGCCGCCGAAATTTGCGAGGTAAAATACGTTATTTGCATGCTTAACTTCTTTGTAGTCTTTGATACGCTCGAGCAGAGGAGCGACCTCCTCGCGCATCGCGCCTAAGATCGCTATCATTTAAGCTCCTTTAAAAGCTCGTCAAGGCTGCCAAGATCGGTGACGCTAAAGGTCGGCTTTTCGGTGATTTTTTTGTTGATGCCTTTTAGCACGCTACCGCCGAACTCCACGAAAATATCGACCTCGTTTTCGATGCTTTTGATGCTTTGTTTGTATAAAACGGGGCTAACGAGCTGGGCTTTTAGCAAATTTAGCGCTTCGTCTTTCGTGCCGTAAGCTTTCGCCGACGCGTTTGAAACGACTGGGGCAAATTTAGCGGCTAATGCCGGCTCTAGCTGTGCCGTTAGTTTCTCGCTCGCGTTTTTCAAAAGCGGGCAGTGGCTGATGACGGACATATTTAGAGGCAGCACGCGCTTAGCGCCCGCTTCTTTAAACGCAGACTCAAATTTGGCGATGTCGTCTTTTAGTCCCGCGATCACGATCTGACCGTCGCAGTTGTAGTTCGCGGCGTAAATTTGATGGCCGTCCGCTTGCGCGTTTTTGCAAATTTGCTCGACCGTCTCGTCGCTAAGCCCCAAAATAACGCTCATCGTCACGTCTTTGCCCGCGCAGTCCTCTTGCATAAATTTACCGCGCAAATTTACGATCCTAAGCGCATCAACAAAATCAAACGCGCCGCTAACCGCAAGCGCGCTAAACTCGCCCAAAGAGTGGCCAAGCGCGAAGCTAGGCTCTAAATTTACGCTTTGCTTTAAAGCAAGATAGCACATAAGCGAATTTAAAACGATGGCGGGCTGAGTAAATTCGCTCCTGTTTATAAGGTCATTTTCGTTGAAAAGTAGATTTGAAAAGTCGATTTTTAGGCTATCGCTTGCATTTTGCAAAAGCTCGGCGGCCGGGCGGAAATTTTCGTAAATTTCCTTACCCATGCCGATACTTTGCGAGCCTTGTCCCGGAAATATAAACGCCGCTCTCATCTAGGTACTCTTAGTGGCAACCGCATCCGCCGTCATCGTGATGATGACCATGTCCGCCGCAGCAACCACCCTCTTTGTGATCGTGATGACCGTGACCGCCACAACATCCACCTTCGCTGTGGTGATGGTCGTGGTCGTGTCCGCCGCATCCGCACGAGTGCGCGCCGCCTACCATGCCGGTAGCTATCTCGTCCTCTGTAGCATCGCGTTTGTCGAAAATTTGAACCTTAAACTCCAAATCTTTGCCTGCGTAAGGGTGGTTAAAATCAACAGTCACGTCGTCCTCGCCGATAGATTTTACTATCACGCGTACGCTCTCGCCGTGCTCGCCTTGACCAAAAAGCTCCATGCCCTCTTTTAGCTCGATGCCTGCAAATTGCTCTTTAGGAAGCATCTGAACGGCACTAGAGTCGTACTCGCCACAAGCCTGCGCAGCTGGGATAACGATAACCTTAGTTTCGCCCTTTTCTAGCTTAGCGACCTCTTCTTCTAGCTTCTCGATGATATGTCCGCGGCCCGTTAAAAAGGAAATCTCCTGTCCTACTTGCATATTGGACTCTAAAATTTCGCCTGTTTTTGCGTCTTTTAGCTCATAAAACATAGCTATAACTTGTTCTTTCACGTTCTTCTCCTATTTATGAAAATAACGTGATTATATCGTTAAATTTATTAAAGAATGTTTTAGTTTCGAGTAGGTGCGGCTTTGGCTTCTTTGCTGTCCGGATAGCCTAGTTTTAGCGCTTTGTAAAATTTATTCGCACTCGCCGTGTCTTTTATCTTATCAAAGCTAATAGCAGTGTGATAAAGAAGCTTTGGCGTATACTCGGCCTTGTCGTAGAGCTGGATACTTTGCTGGTAGTATTTTATGGCGTTGTTGTAAGCTTTTTGCTGATACGCTATCTCGCCGAGATAAAAATTTGCCATCGCAGGCTTATGATCTTTACTTAAAAGATATTCGTATCTAGCCTTTGCATCGTCGAGCTTACCTGCGTCAAATAGCTTTTTAGCTTCGCTTGCTACGTCTTGATTTTTTTGTTTGGTAAAATCAGTCTTTGGAGCTTGCGACTCAGCAGCGGCTGGGCTACTGCTAGCTACCGGCTTGTCTTCATCGTTTTTTTTTGTGGTAGCAGGTGCGGCGTTGCTCTTATCTATCAAAGCGCCCATATCTTTAAGGGCTTTGGTGATTTTTGCGTTGTTGGCCTCTTGTATTTTTCGGCTTTCTTCTACGTATTTTTTAAGCTCGTCAAAATCACTTTTTGCGGTAGAATTTCCGTCGTTTCCTTCGATATCGTTTAGTCTTTTTTCTATCCTAGACATTCTTGAGTTTAGTCCATCTAGCACGCTCTGTAAGCCTTCTAAGCGCTCTTGCATGGCATTTAAATTTGACTCAACGTCACCCATATTTCTACTTAGATTTT
>NZ_CALIII010000193.1 GCF_938018145.1 uncultured Campylobacter sp. | reverse complement strand
GCGATGATGACGCGGCGCTGGGCTTTAGCGAATACGGCTATAAATTCGTAAGCGCGGTACATAAAGATAACATTTTCGGTTTTCAGCCGCACCCCGAAAAGAGCCATGAGACGGGACTAAAAATTTTACGAAATTTCGGAGAGATGTGATGGAAATTTTCCCTGCGATAGATTTAAAAGAGGGTAAGGCGGTTCGGCTTTTTAAAGGCGAGATGAGTAGCGCGAAAATCTACTCGGACGCGCCGTGGGAGCTAGCCAAAAGATTTGAAGATATGGGCGCAAAGTGGCTTCACGTCGTCGATCTTGACGGAGCGTTTGCGGGCGAAGCGGTAAATCTAAAAACCGTAGAAAAGATCGCAAAAGCCGCAAATTTACAAATCCAAATCGGCGGCGGGATACGCGACGAAGCGCGAATAAAAAGCTACCTTGATAGCGGCATAACGCGCGTTATCTTGGGCTCGGTAGCGCTAAAGGATCCAAATTTTACTAAAGAAATGGCGCAAAAATACCGCGTCGCCGTCGGCATAGACGCCAAAGACGGCTTCGTCGCCGTGCAGGGCTGGGCGGAGGTATCACAGATGAGGGCGACCGAGCTAGCGACTAAATTTGCCGGAGCCGGAGTCGAAGCGGTAATCTGCACCGATATCTCAAAAGACGGCACCCTTAGCGGCGTAAACGTTGAGTTTACCTCGCAAATCGCAAAAGCTAGCGGTATAAATACGATCGCAAGCGGCGGCGTAAAAGATATAGAGGATATCCGGGCGCTAATGCGCGCTGGAGACGTTTACGGCGCGATCGTGGGCAAGGCGTACTACGAGGGGACGCTCGATCTAAAAGAGGCCTTTAAACTGGGCCGCTAAAATTTTAAAGTAAATTTAAATATAAAATTTGCTAGAATTGGACATTTTTTAAAAAAGGATACGATTGTGAAAATACTAGTAGTCGACGACAGCTCTACTATGAGAAGAATCATAAAAAACACCCTGCAAAGGCTCGGGCATCAGGAAATTTTAGAGGCTGAGCACGGAGTCGAAGCGTGGCAAATTTTGAGTCAGCACAGTGATATAAACGTGCTTATCACCGACTGGAACATGCCTGAGATGAACGGCCTTGAGCTCGTAAAAAAGGTCCGCGCCGAGCAAAAATACGTCGATATGCCTATTATAATGGTAACGACCGAAGGCGGTAAAGCCGAGGTCATCACCGCGCTAAAAGCAGGCGTCAATAACTACATCGTAAAGCCGTTTACGCCGCAAGTTTTAAAAGAAAAACTTGAAGACGTCTTAGGCTAAAAGAGCGCAAATTTGAAAGATAAATTTTACGAGCTTGAAGTTCTTTGTTCGCAGGAGCTTCGCGAGCTTTTCGAAGATCTCATTTTTTCTTTGGGTGTTACTTGTACACAGGAGACTGCCGGCGGGTTTATCGTGCGGGGTGAAGACGAACTAGACGAAGTGGAATTTGGCCTGCAAGAATACGCAAAATCTCTGCAAAATGCGCTTGGCCGCGAGATCGAGTTTAAGATAATAAAAAGTCAAAAAGAAAATAAAGACTGGCTAAACGAATACAAAAAAAACGTAAGACCGATAGAGATCGGTAAATTTTACATCCACCCAAGCTGGGAAGATTCTAAAAGCGGGTTTGAAAACATCATCATCGATCCCGCGCTTGCCTTTGGCTCGGGTCACCACGAGAGTACGAGCGCTTGCATAGAGTATCTGCAAAAATACGCATCAAGCTGTATGAGTGCGCTTGACGTGGGTTGTGGAAGTGGGATACTAAGCATCGCCCTAGCAAAACTAGGCTGCGTCACGGATGCCTGCGATACTGATGAGCAAGCAGTGCAAAGCTCGCAGAAAAACGCCGAGCTAAACGGGGTTAAATTTAATCAAATTTGGACCGGTTCGGTGGCGAATTTGGATAAAAAATACGATGTCGTCGTAGCAAATATAATCGCCGACGTGATACTAATGCTAAAAAATGATTTGATAAATTTGCTAAAAGAGGGCTCATATCTCGTTTTAGCAGGCGTTTTGGATAAATACGAAACGCGAATTTTAGAGGCTTTTTCGTCGCTCAAGTTGGTAGAAAATCAAGCCAAAAACGAGTGGAAAAGCTTCGTATTTCAAAAAGCTTAAAATAATTTAAGGAAGATAATGGATAACAGAAAAAACGATGATAAAAATTTAAATAACGGCGGAAATAATTTTTTTAATAAAAATCCGATTTTGATTTTCGCCATTTTTGCTATCGTGATAGTGGTGGCATTTCGCGGGCTTGGAGGCGGCGAGATGGACGGCACGCTGCTAGGACAGAGCGCGGCCGGCTCAAAAAGCACCTCGTACTCCGAGATAAAAGAGATGATAAAAAACAAGCAAGTAGCGCAAGTGGGCATCTCTGAAACCTCGATAAAAGCCGTGGATAACGGCGGTAGAACATACTTTGCCAAAAGGGTAAACGACCCGACGCTAGTGCCGATTTTGGAGGAACAAAAGATTCCTTACGGAGCGTATAGCGAGACAAATTGGTTTACCGAAATGCTCTTTTCGTGGATACTTCCTATTTTTATTTTCTTTGGAATTTGGATGTTTTTGGCTAGCCGCATGCAGCGAAATATGGGCGGCGGTATCCTTGGGATGGGGAGCTCTAAAAAGCTCGTAAACTCGGAAAAACCAAAGGTTAAATTTGCCGACGTAGCGGGTGTGCAGGAGGCTAAAGAGGAAGTCAAGGAAATCGTGGATTTTCTAAAGCATCCGGACAGATATATAAATTTGGGCGCCAAAATCCCAAAAGGCGTGCTTTTAGTTGGACCTCCGGGTACGGGTAAAACCTTGCTTGCAAAGGCCGTCGCGGGCGAAGCAGATGTGCCGTTTTTCTCAGTTTCTGGATCAAGTTTTATCGAGATGTTTGTCGGCGTGGGTGCTAGCCGCGTGAGAGATCTTTTTGAAAATGCGAAAAAAGAAGCTCCGGCGATCGTTTTCATAGACGAGATCGACGCTATCGGCAAAAGCCGTGCAGCTAGCGGCATGATCGGCGGAAACGATGAGCGCGAGCAGACGCTAAACCAGCTTTTGGCCGAAATGGACGGCTTTAGCTCGGATGCGTCGCCCGTTATCGTGCTTGCTGCAACCAACCGTCCGGAGGTGCTTGACGCAGCGCTTTTAAGGCCGGGCAGATTTGACAGGCAGGTGCTTGTCGATAAGCCTGATTTTAAAGGTAGGATCGAAATTTTACGCGTACATATAAAAGATATTAAGCTCGATCATAGCGTTAGTATCGAGGATATCGCACGCATGACGGCAGGTCTTGCGGGGGCGGATCTAGCAAATATCATAAACGAAGCCGCGCTACTAGCGGGCAGAAAAGAAAAAGGCAAAGTCGAGCAGGCTGATTTGCTTGAGGCTGTCGAGCGAGCGATCGCTGGTCTTGAGAAAAAATCTCGCCGCATAAATCCGAAAGAAAAGCGCATCGTGGCCTATCACGAGAGCGGACACGCGCTCATAGCCGAAACCACCAAGGGCGCAAACAGAGTTACCAAGGTATCGATCATACCGCGCGGACTTGCGGCGCTTGGCTACACGCTTCATACGCCTGAAGAGAATAAATTTATGATGCAGCGCCACGAGCTGATGGCTGAAGTGGACGTGCTTCTAGCCGGACGCGCGGCAGAAGAGGTCTTTATAAAAGAGATTTCGACCGGTGCGGGTAACGACCTAGAGCGCGCGACCGATATACTTCGCTCGATGATCTCGATATACGGCATGAGCGATATCGCAGGACTTATGGTGCTTGAAAAACGCCGCAGTACTTTCCTAGCCGGCGGTCAGGCCGATAGGGACTATAGCGATAAAACGGCGGAAAAAGTGGATGAATTTATCAAAACCACGCTTGATGAGCGCTATAAACATGTACTAGAGACGCTGCGAACCTACGGCGACGCGATAGAAAAGATGGTAGAGGCGCTTTACGAAGAGGAAACTATCGAGGGCGCGAAGGTTAGAGAGATCATCGCAAACTACGAAAAAGAGCGCGGCATGCCTAGCAGGCTCGTAAATTTAGAAGAAAACAAAGAGGAACAAGCGTAAAGAAATGCAAAACATCGGGCTAATCGCAAAACAGGGTTACAAATACGTTTTTGCTTTAGGGCTTTTGTTTTTGCTTACACTGATTTTAGGCGCGTGTCAAATTTTATTCTTCGCGCTTTTTGCACTTTGTGTATTTTGGTTTAGAAACCCGGAGCGAGCGCTAGGCAGCGACGATACTTACGCCGTGCTTAGCCCGATCGACGGCAAGATAAAAAGCATAGATAAAATTTACTATTTTGATACGCAGTGCGTTGCCATAACTATCCGTAAGGGCGTGTTTGACGCAGGTGCGCTCAGAGCTCCTTGCGATATGGAGCTTTTAGAAGCTAAGCAAAGGCACGGCCTGTTTTTGTGCAACGCTATGGAAGCTTCTAAAAATTTAAACGAGCGAGCCTTGTTCGTCTGTAAAAACTCAAATAATAAATTTGCGATCCGCGTCATCGCCGGGCCTCTTAGTAAGGATATTTCTTTTGAAAATTTTAGCCGACTAAAAGCGGGCAGGAGATTTGGCTTTTTAAGTAGCGGCGAGGTGGTTTTGATACTGCCTGCAAATGTAAGAATAAGTGTCAGTGTAGGCGAAAAGGTCGCTAGTGCAGGCATTTTAGGTTTTTTTAGCTACGAGGAAAAAGATGCAAGACAATCAGCATAAACTTCAGTTAATGTATATTTTGCCAAATTTATTCACGGCTGCTTCAGCTTTTTTGGGTATTATCAGCATTATCGCTTCCGTGCGCGGCTATATCGCGGCTAGCGCAGGGCTAGACGATGAAGCTAACGGCTATTTTTTCAAAGCTATTATTTACATAGTTTTATCGCTATTTTTGGACGGACTTGACGGACGCGTAGCGAGACTAACTAAAACCACGTCAAAATTTGGCGTAGAGTTTGATAGTCTTGCCGATGTGATAGCTTTTGGCGTCGCGCCGGCGATGCTTTTTTATTTTACGGTCGGACATAGCTTTGGGCGTTTGGGCTCGCTAGTAGCCGCGCTTTTTGTGGTTTTCGGAGCCATTAGACTTGCGAGGTTTAACGTAATGACGGGCACATATGAGCCGTCCGTTTTTATCGGCCTTCCGATACCTACGGCAGCGATAGTCTCGGCATTTTGGGTCGGGCTAAGCTTAGAATACGACTTTACTAGGAGCGCCGAGTGGTTTTTGATGTTTTTGCAAATTTTGCTCTCTATTTTGATGGTAAGCAACATCCGTTACCCGAGCTTTAAAAAAGTAGATCTCAAAAGGGCTGACTTTTTGCGCATCTTAGTCGGACTTACGGTTGCGTTTTCGGCTATTTACGTTTGCCCTATCGAAGCGGTTACGACTTTAATGAGCGTTTATGTTTCTTACGGTATAATCCGCTATGTTTTTATGAGATTTAAAAACAAAAAAATCCAAAAGGAGAGCGAATGAACGGCAACGCTAAATTAAACGCATTTTTCTCTCTACTTCTGCTGCTGCGTTAGGCAGCGACTCTTTCACACCTCAATAATCAAATTTAACCGCACAAACTAAAACTATAAAAAAGGATAAGAAATGAACGAAAATAAAATTATAATATTTGACACTACGCTTCGCGACGGCGAGCAAAGCCCCGGCGCATCAATGAATACCGAGGAGAAAATCCGTATCGCGCGCCAGCTAGAGCGCCTAAACGTAGACGTCATGGAGGTCGGTTTTGCCGCGGCTAGCAGGGGCGATTTTGACGCGATACATCAGATCGCTAAACAAGCCTCAAACGCCTCTATCTGTTCGCTTGCTCGCGCCGTGGACGGAGATATAAAGGCTGCGGGAGAGGCTATTGCGCCTGCTAAAAACAGACGGATTCACACCTTTATCGCCACAAGCCCGATCCATATGGAGTTTAAGCTAAAAATGTCTCCAGATGAAGTGATTAGGCGTGCCGTGCGAGCCGTGGAATACGCTAAAACCTTCTGCGAGGACGTTGAGTTTAGCTGCGAGGACGCATGCAGGAGCGAGATGAGCTTTTTAAAAGAAATTTGCGACGCCGCTATAAACGCCGGAGCAAAAACGATCAACATCCCAGACACCGTGGGGTATCTATATCCCGAGGAGATTACCGCTCGCATAGGAGAAATGGTTAAATTTATAAACGGTCGCGCAGTCGTCTCCGTGCATAATCACAACGACCTAGGCCTAGCTACGGCAAACTCGCTAGCCGCGATAAAAGCGGGCGCCAGGCAGGTCGAGTGTACGCTAAACGGCATCGGCGAGCGTGCGGGAAATGCCGCGCTTGAAGAGATCGTGATGGCGATAAAGACGCGCAGCGACGTATTCGCGCCGCTTTACACGGACATAGTTTATAAAGAAATTTATCCTAGCTCGCGCCTGCTAGCGGGCATCATCGGTATCGAGCCTCAGCCAAACAAAGCCATCGTCGGCAAAAACGCCTTCGCTCACGAAAGCGGCATCCATCAAGACGGCGTGCTAAAACACAAAGAGACCTACGAGATCATCAGCGCCGAAAGTATCGGGCTAGATAAAAACTCGCTGGTGCTTGGCAAACACTCGGGTCGCCACGCCTTTAAAGATAAGCTAATAAGCCTTGGCTTTGAGCTGGAAGATAGCGCGCTAAACGAGGCGTTTGAGAAATTTAAGGCGCTAGCGGATAAGAAAAAAGAGATCTTTGACGACGACTTGCGCGCGCTGGTTACTAGCGAGATCATCAAGATCCCTGAGGTTTTCGAGTTCTTGACGCTTACGCAAAGTAGCTGCAACAAAGGCCTAAGTAGTGCGGCGATCACGCTTCGTCACGCTGATGAGATCAAGAGCGATGCGGCGCTAGGCAACGGTACGGTGGACGCGATATTTAAGGTAATCGACCGCTTAAGCGGCATAAACGGCGTACTAAAAGACTATAAGGTAAACGCCGTTTCGCAGGGCAAGGACGCGCTGGCAAACGTCGTCGTTAAGGTCGAATTTGACGGCAAGACCATCATCGGTCACGGACTTGATATCGATACGATGACGGCGAGCGCTAGAGCGTATATAGGCGCGCTAAATAGCTACGTAAAGATCACCGCTACAAAGTAAAATTTGAGCGGTTTTGCTTCGCCCTCTAAGCAAATTTAAGGCTCGGACTGGGGCCTTAAATTTTAAAATTTGACCTTTAAATTTGACCATAAATTTAAGGCAAA
>NZ_CALIII010000192.1 GCF_938018145.1 uncultured Campylobacter sp. | reverse complement strand
GACCGCGAAGTCGTGGCCGACCTCGTTAAGCGCGGCATAGTAAAAGATGAGTCCGAGCTGTTTAGTAAATTTGAGATTTTCGGATAGATTTTAAACTCGGCAAATTTGAGAGGTTAAATTTGCCGAGCCGCTTAAATAAATTCGTTTTTCAAGCGCCTTTTTAGCCCGAATTTTATAAAATCGCAAAATGGATAAAGAACGCCTAATAATCGATAAATTTAGCAACTCCTTCATCGGCGACGACGGCGCTGTAGTGGCGCATGAGCGCGGAGAGTGGGTGTATAGCAAGGATCTTTTTTGCGAGGGGACGCACTTCCTAGCAGGCTGGCTTAGTATGGAGGAGATCGCGCGCAAGGCGATGCTCGTAAATCTCTCCGACGCCGTCGCGATGAACGCCGAGCCTAAATTTGCGCTTTTGGGGCTTGGGCTACCAAAAAAAACGAGCGCGGCGCAGATCTCGGCGCTACGCAAAGGATTTGCGGACGTTTGCGACGAGTACGGCGTCACTATCATCGGCGGCGACACGATCGGTAGCGATAAAATTTTACTTAGCGTTACGATTATTTCACAGCTTCGAGGCAAGGCGGTCTTACGAAGCGTCGCAAAAAAGGGCGATCTGGTTGCTTTTACGGGTGAGCTTGGAGGCAGTTTAAAAGGACTTAGGACGCTTCTAAACGGCGGGCGGGTCGCGTCAAATTCGCGCTTTAAAAAGCCTATTTTAAAAGATAAATTTTTCTACGCCGCGGCAGATAAGATAAACGCCGCTATGGACGTCTCAGACGGGCTTTGCACCGATCTAGCCAAGCTTTGCGCGCAGAGTCGTTGCGGGGCTAAATTTAGCAAACGGCTAAGCAAACGCGAGCTAAATAGCGGCGAGGAATACGAGATTTTATTTACGTTTAGTCCGAAAAACCGCGCCAAAATCTTAAGCCTAGCTCGCAAAACCCGCACGAAAATCACGATCTTTGCCAAAATCACGAAAGGAAAATTTAAAAGCAATGCAAGAAACCACCATTTTTAAGCCTCTTTACGCGCTCACTCACGCGCCCATTAACGCGTATTTTAGTAAAAACTCGGACGATTTCGTGGTGCGCGAGATCCCGCTTTACGCATTTAGCGGGCAGGGCGAGCACCTCATCGTTGAAATTTGCAAAAAAGATATGACGACGCAGGAAGCCTTGCACGCTCTAAGCGAGGTTAGCGGCGTAAAGATGCGAGATTTTGGCTACGCGGGGCTAAAAGACAAGCAGGGCATGACGACGCAGTTTATCTCGATGCCGCGTAAATTTGAGGCGGCGCTAGCAAATTTTAGCCACGAAAAGATGAAAATTTTAAGCCTCGCCGCGCACGACAATAAGCTTCGCATCGGGCATTTAAAGGGCAATAGTTTTTTCATCCGCCTAAAAAAAGTGATGCCTAGCGAGGCGGCAAAGCTGGAACAAGCCGTGCGAAACATCGATGAGGCGGGATATCCAAACTACTTTGGCTATCAGCGTTTCGGCAAATACGGCGACAACGCGCAAAGCGGGCTGGAGCTGCTAAAAACAGGCACCGTAAACGGCAAAAAGAGTAAAAATCCAAAGCTAAACGACTTTTTGATCTCGGCTTTTCAAAGCGATCTTTTTAACCGCTGGCTTAGCAAGCGCGTTGAAATCTCAAGGTTTGCACATGATTTTAGCCTAGGCGAGCTAGCTCAAATTTACCCTTATCTTGACGGCGCGATTTTGAAAAATTTAAAATCGCAAAAGAGATTTTTTAAGCTTATTGAGGGCGAAGTTTTGGGGCATTACCCTCACGGCAAGTGCTTTTTGTGCGAGGATTTGGACGCGGAGGGCGCGCGCTTTGACGCGAGAGATATCACTAGCTGCGGGCTGATCGCAGGCGCGAAGGCGTATGAGGCGCAGGGTGCGGCGAAGGCAGTAGAGGATCAAATTTTCGCGCAGGCAAATGAATTTAAAGCCAAAATGACGGGCTCGCGGCGCTTTGCGTGGTGTTATCTGGAGGATGCGAGCTATAAATACAACGAGGAAAAGGCTCATTTTACGATAAATTTCACGCTACAAAAAGGAAGCTACGCGACGGTGGTGCTGGAGGAAATTTTACACAAAAATATTTTTGAGTAATTTTGTTGCGCTTGTTTTGTTGCGGACTTTATGATGCCGATACACACATGTATCTTTGCGGACTGCTAGATATTGTTTTTTGATCAGTAAAGATGATATGGGTTGCATGTTTTGACAATGTCTATTAATGCTGTCGTATTTGTAGATATTTACAATAGTTTTTTGTGCATCTATCCTGGTATTTAGTTAGACTTCTTGAACTGAAATTTAGAGGAGTTCTTTTTTAAAATGGTGCCCGAGGTCAAAATAAAAGAAACACTGCATAAATCACGATATATTCGACAATTTAGCAAAACTTTAATTACGATCATATCGAAAAAATGTAAATATGATCTTAAAAAATAAAAGGTTTGTTCAAAATTTAATTGAAAATTTTTCCTAAGGCGTAATGCAATATGTTTTATCCTAGCCCCCTTGCCCCGCCTTTTTTGCCTTGCCTTTTGTATCGATTAGGCGGGCAATGGTGCTAGAATACCGCCGGCTACGCCTGCGATGACCTTCGATTTTCCCCCAAAACGACTTACGTCGCCTTGGGACCCAAAATCGAAATTTGGATTGAGGCTTGTTTGAAGATATATGCTAGTTCCTTCTCTCGCGGATTTCGGGGACCCGGCACGCGCTAAATCATACCAAGATCATAAGTTTCCATGCGCGTGTTGGGAGGAAATCAGCGGTATAGCTCGAAGAGCGTATCCCCAGCACAGCGAACACTTGGAGCTGTAGCGGGGATAAAAAAGACATAGTGAATTACGCTTTGATTGGACCATTATTGATCTAAATTTATATTGTTTAAAACTATCTGTCTAAACCATCGTATTTTTTAGTTTGTTCTTTGTCTTTGATTTCGATCGTTTCAGACTTATCAAACCTTTGATCTAATCCGTTATTTAGCAGATCTTGTTTGTAGACTTTTCCCCAAT
>NZ_CALIII010000191.1 GCF_938018145.1 uncultured Campylobacter sp. | reverse complement strand
CCTTGAGAAGCCCTTTTATCGCATCTTTTTTAGCGTCTTTTTTAGCATCGCCCGTGGTGCCGTTTTCGTCGTCCTTGCCGAATTTCTTATCCAAAAATCTATCCAGCTCCTTGACCGCCTTGCTCTTTAGGTAGTCCGAGCCGATCGTGTATTTCGGGTTGTCGCTAGTGCCCGTGACCGTGATGTCGATGTCGGTTTTTTCGTAGTTCATCTTTATCGGTACGTTCACGGCCTTGGTCGCCATATCGTATTTGCCGCTAGTTACCGAGACGTGGCTTCTAGTCGCGTTCATATCGGCGTTAAAGTCGATGAGGTTTTTGTTTATCGTGCCTTTTATTTTGCTGTTTTTATAGATTTCGCTCGTGATGTCGCGCCCCGTGAAGGTTCTTACTTGCTCGGTAAAATCGGTCTTTGCGAGCTTGCCTTCGTCTACGATGACGTCAAATTTACCTTTTTGCGAGACGAGATTATAGTCCATCGTCATATCGCCAGTGCCGTCATAGACGTGCGAGAGGCCCAAAAAGTCGGTGAGGCCTTTGGCGGTGAAGCTTTTTAAATTTGCGTTTAGGATATCGTCTTTTAAGACCGCCTTAAGATCGCCGTTAAAGAGCCGCGAATTTACGTTCGCGCTTAGCTTTTCGCCTGTTTTCGTCGCGTCGCCGATAACTAGCAAAGGCCCGTAAAGCGGTCGTCCGACCAAAAACTCGATCTCTTTTAGCTCTCTTATGCCAAGCTCAAAGTCCGCCTTCGCCGAGCCGCTTTCAAGCTCGTAGTCGCCTTTTAGATTTTTTAGCGCGATTAGGTTTTTGTTTGCGTTTGAGACGAGGTTTGCTACCGCGTCAAATTTAGCCTTGCCGCCGTTTATGACGACATCCGCGTTTGCGTCAAATTTGGTGCCGTTTGGGAAGCGCTTATCTAGCTCTTTTGCTACGACCGCGCTATTTACTATGCCGTTTTTGACGTTAAATTTAGCCGTACCGCTGAGATTTTTCGGATCGAGTCCGCTTAGATTTACCGTTCCGTCGATCACGGCGTCGGCGTAGTTTGGCAGCGCAGCCAGCGTAAATGCGTCTTTAAGCGAAAGCGCGCTTAGATTTGCCGCGAGTTTTTCGTTTTTGAGGTTTGCGTCTATCTTGCCGCCTAGAGCGTTTGCGTTTAGATCTAGCTCGCTAAGCGCGCCCTTTGCGAGTTTTGCTGCGCCTTTTACATCCACTTTACCCGATAGTTTTTTGCCGATTAGCTCTTCAAATTTACCCAGATCATCGATACCCGCGTCAAATTTGACGTCCGCGTTTTTATCATCCAGTCCGTAAACGCCGCTTAGGCTCTTTAGCTTTAAAAGCTCGGAGTTTAGAGCGGCGTCAAATTTGGCTTTCGAGCTTGCCACGTCGGCGTTTGCGTTTAGTTCAAAGGCTAGAGGTTTGCTCAAATTTATCTCCTTTGCGACCTGTTTTAGCTCGGCCGGATTTAGCCGTGCGTTTTTGGTGGCGAGCTTAACCGAGCCCGAGATATTTTGCGTGTTGTGCACGTCGTTTAGCACCGCTTCGCCGCTGATCGTTCCGCCGACAAACGCCGGGAAAGCGGCGATTTTAACTAGCTCGTCAAGCTTTAGCGAGCTGATTTTGGCTATTAGTTTGCCGCCGTTTAGCACCGCATCGACGTTACCGCCAAATCCCTCGATCTTGACGTCGAAGTTTTTTAACTCGCCGGCGGTGGCGATGACGTTGCCGTTTGCTTTAAACGCGCCGCTAAGCTTTTGCCCCACGACGGGCTCAAATTTAGCCAGATCGTCCACGATGAGCTTGACGTCGCTGCTTAGGGTGTTTGAGTTTGGATCGTAGATCGTCTTGTCGCTGCCGATCGTCGCTAGCGGCGTGATCACCGCGCTTTTGGCGTTTACGATGCCGTCTTTGACGTCGGCTACGATTTTGCCGTTTGCGGCGAAATTTGACGGCAGAGTGACGTTAAAATCCTTTGCGATTAGCGCATTATCGGTTTTTACGTCAATGATATCGATGTTTGCGGTGCCGTTTGGCTTGCCGCCGCTTTCTACGATATTTGCGATGGCGGAGATTTTACCGTGCGCGTAGATAGGCTGGCCGGCTAGCGCTAGGGCCTTTTCTACTTGTAAATTTTTGGCGTCGAGCTTTAAAGAAAGCGGCTTGTAGTCTTTTAAATTTGCGTCGAAACTCACGTTTGAGCCTAGCATTTGGCCTACTCCGCTAGCGGTGAAATCGCTAAATTTGCCTTTTGCGATGCCTGAGATTTTCATCGTTTCGTTTAGTTTGACGCCCAGGCTTTTTAGATCGCTAACTGCGACGTCGTATTTTAGATCGAGGCTTTGAGAGAAAACCGAAAGCCCGCCGTTTACGTTCGCCGCTATCTCGCCGTTTACGTTCGCTACGATATCTACGCTCGTCGGACGGATCTGAAATTTGTCAAATTTGACGTTAAATCCGCTTTTTTCTTTAATCAAATTTTGGACATGCGGCTTAACCAAGCCGTTGCCAAAATCCGTAAAGGCCGCAACGTAAGCCGCGATAAGCAAAGCAAAAACCAGTCCGAGCAGGGCGCCTAAAATTTTCATCGTCTATCCTTTAGATTTAGTTTAATTTTATTATGAAACTTGAGCCGATTATACTAAGACTTGTTAAGAATTTTAGCTAAATCATTGACAAATTCTAAAAATTTGACTATAATTTCATCACTCAAAACAAAAGAGTGCTAAAAAAGTAAAATCAAACCATAAAGGATGAATCATGAATTTTCAACCGTTAGGCAAACGAGTCTTAGTCGAGCGTCTCGAGGACGTCAAAACGACCGCTTCGGGCATCATTATACCCGATAATGCAAAAGAAAAACCTTTAAGCGGCAAGGTTTTGGCGGTATCAAGCGAGGTAGAAGGCGTGAGCGTGGGCGATAGCGTAGTTTTCGCAAAATACGGCGGCACCGAGGTTGTGCTTGACGGCAAGACGTATTTGGTTCTAAAAATCGAAGACGTTTTGGGCGTTTTAAAATAATCTAAATTTATAAAGGAATAGAAATGGCAAAAGAGATATTTTTTTCAGACGAGGCTAGAAATAAACTATATGAAGGCGTTAGAAAACTAAACGACGCGGTAAAAGTAACGATGGGGCCTCGCGGCAGAAACGTGCTAGTGCAAAAGAGCTTCGGCGCTCCAGCGATCACCAAAGACGGCGTGAGCGTAGCTAAAGAAGTAGAGCTAAAAGACGCTCTAGAAAACATGGGCGCAGGCCTAGTAAAAGAGGTCGCTAGCAAGACAAACGACGAGGCGGGCGACGGTACGACTACGGCTACGGTTTTAGCACACTCTATCTTTAAAGAGGGCTTAAGAAACATCACCGCAGGCGCAAATCCGGTCGAGGTAAAACGCGGTATGGATAAAGAGGCTGCAGCTATAATCGCCGAGCTAAAAAGCCTATCGCGCAAAGTAACCGATAAAAAAGAGATCGCGCAAGTAGCGACTATCTCGGCAAACTCAGACTCTGCTATCGGCGGACTGATCGCTGACGCGATGGAAAAAGTCGGCAAAGACGGCGTCATCACCGTCGAGGAAGCAAAATCCATCCACGACGAGCTAAACGTGGTCGAGGGTATGCAGTTTGACCGCGGATATCTAAGCCCGTACTTCATCACAAACGCCGAAAAGATGCAGGTCGAGCTAAGCAATCCGTTTATCTTGCTATTTGATAAGAAGATTACAAATTTAAAAGACCTACTACCTGTGCTCGAGCAGATCCAAAAAACAGGCAAACCGCTACTAATCATCGCTGAAGATATCGAGGGCGAGGCGCTTGCGACGCTAGTAGTAAACAAGCTTCGCGGCGTGCTAAATATCTCTGCGGTTAAGGCTCCGGGCTTTGGCGATCGCAGAAAAGCGATGCTTGAGGATATCGCGATATTAACTGGCGGCGAAGTAGTGAGCGAAGAGCTAGGCAGAACGCTAGAAAGCGCGACCCTAAGCGATCTAGGTCAAGCTTCAAGCGTCATCATCGACAAAGATAACACGACTATCGTAAACGGCGCAGGCGAGAAATCGGCAATCGACGCTAGAATTATCCAAATAAAAGCTCAAATCGCAGAAACCACAAGCGACTACGATAAAGAAAAACTACAAGAGCGCCTAGCTAAGCTAAGCGGCGGCGTAGCGGTCATCAAGGTTGGCGCTGCTACCGAGACTGAAATGAAAGAGAAAAAAGACCGCGTGGACGATGCTCTAAGCGCGACTAAAGCGGCCGTAG
>NZ_CALIII010000190.1 GCF_938018145.1 uncultured Campylobacter sp. | reverse complement strand
TGAAGGTCAAAAAGGTCGACCCCGCGTTTAAAAACAGGCTCTATCTCATCAACAACACTATCACGAGCGTCTATAAGCCGCTTGATTGGAAAAACGGCGGCGCTGCTAGCTGGAACGACTTCACCGAAAATTTCGTCGTCGATACGCAGGGCGAGGTCAGATGGTATCTGGACTATCAGAAATTTTACGACCGCAGCGAGCGCAGAGTGATGGACGGCGGCATGATGATGGGCTTTCATCAGCTGCCAAACGGCGATCTGAGCTGGGGCATGGCGCAGCGATATATGCGCTACGATATGATGGGCAAGGAGGTGTATAATCGCGAGCTGCCGCGCGGCTACATCGACCTTAGCCACGAGGTGATGCCGCTTAAGGGGGATCACTTGCTGCTTCGCGTCGGTAAATACAACTACCACCACGCAGACGGCAGGCTCTCGCACACGATCAGAGATCACATCATCGAAGTGGACGGCAGCGGCAAGGTCGTGGACGAGTGGGATCTGAATGAAATTTTCGGCAAAAACGTCTACCGCAGCAACCTCATCAAGGCTCTTGACGCTCGCGCCGTATGCCTAAATATCGATATGGACGCCAAAGAGATCAAAATCAGCGACGATCTGCCTTTCGGCGACGTGACCTCGACCGGCACGGGACGCAACTGGGCGCACGTAAACTCGATCTCGCACGATCCTAGCGACGACGGCATCATCCTCTCGCTTCGCCACCAAGGCATCGTCAAGATCGGCCGCGACAAAAAGGTAAAATGGATCCTCGCATCGCCTGAGGGCTGGAGCGCGGACTTTAAAGAAAAAGTGCTAGTGCCCGTGGATAAAAACGGCAACAAAATCAAATGCGAAAACTCAAAATGCGAGGGCGACTTCGACTGGTCGTGGACGCAGCACACCGCGTGGCTCACTCCGCGCTACGATAACAAGGGCCCAATCAAGCACATCAGCGTATTTGACAACGGCGACGGCCGCGGTATGGAGCAGCCTGCGCTAAAAGAGGAAAAATACTCGCGCGCGGTCGAGTACAAGATCGACGAGAAAAAGGGCACGGTCGAGCAGACGTGGGAGTTTGGCAAGGAGCGCGGATTTGACTTCTATAGCGCGGTTACTAGCGTCGTGGAGTGGCAAAAGGATAAAAGTACATACTTCATCTCAAGCTCGAACGTCTATCTGCTAAAGCCCGATAAGACGATCAAAATGGTGCTCGTGGAGATCGATCCGAAAACAAACGACGTCAAATTTGAGATGGACGTGGAGTCCGCGTCTAGAGACGACGTAGCCTACCGCGCGATGGTGATCGATCCGAATATCTTTGAGTATTAAAATTTGACCTTTCTGGTTTAGTTTTTCTAGCCGCCGCCAAAACTCGGCGCGCGGCTGGATTTTCGCGGCGAGTTAAATTTGAAAGAAAATTTGGCTTGCCGCTT
>NZ_CALIII010000189.1 GCF_938018145.1 uncultured Campylobacter sp. | reverse complement strand
ATAACGGCGGATACGTCAGAGGTCTAGCCTCATACGCCGCTAAATACAAAAAGTCAATGTTCTTCCAAGCAAACGGCTCTTACTGCGAAGTTTGCCACCCGTTCAAATTTGACTTTAAAACTAAGAAAGAGTTCTATGCGGCTCTTGGTAATGCTAAAGAGCTTCAAAAACACACTATCTCTAAAGGCGTAAGCTGTGAGGAGTGTCACGGAGCCGGCGGTCACCTTGACGGAGCTACAAACTTTAGAACATCAAACTGCGAACGCTGTCACCAAAGATTTAACTACAGCCCAGACCTAGCTAGAGCCAATCCTCTAAACCAAGGCAAGCTTGACCTATCTCTAAGCTCTAAATTTAAATCAATGGGACCAGGATGCGGATCTGAGGGTTCACAATCATACTTTACCGCTCACTACGATAAAGGTATGCGCTGCACCACTTGCCACGATCCTCACGATAACACAGGTCTGGTCGTAGGCGACAAGACTATCAAAGGCGTAAACTATAACTCAGAGCAAGGCTACCTAAGCGCGCTTTACACTAAACCAAAAATCAGAAAAGATTGTCAAGATTGCCACAAAGAGCAAGCATATATCGCTTCTAGAGCCGATACGCACAAAGATAACACTTGCGCATCTTGCCACATGCCGTTCATGATGAGCTGCGAGAACTTCTACGCTATCCAGTTCCAAGATAACGCCGGATTTGATACTCAAAGAAGATCTCACATCTGGAAAATCGACGTAGATCCTGCTAGAAAATCTCTAGTTGCGGGCGACGCTGCTAAAGGACCAAGAGACGCTAAAGATTGGCACTTCCAAAGAGATAAAAACGGACATAACTTCGTTGACCTAATGTGGGCGTGCGCTAGAACGTCTTGGGCGGATAAAGATATGCAAGATACTAAAGGCTGCCACAGCCCGGTGCTATCTGAGCTAAAACCTACCCTACACTTCAAGAACCAAAAACAGGTTTACGACGAAGTAATGGGATGGCAAACCCCTGTTAAAAACGACTTCTCTCAAGTCAAAATCGGTATCGAGGGACTTTATGCTATCTTAGAAACTAAGAAACTAAGCCCTAGCGATAAGACAAGAGTTTATGAGCTAATCGAAAAAGCGCAAGACACAGTCGACTTGCTACAAAAAGACGGCTCATGGGGTATGCACGGCTTTAAATATACAAAACAAAGACTCGACGCTTCTAAAGAGTACATCAAAGAAGCCCAAAGAATCATAAACAACAATTTATGATGCGATTACGGACGCCGCAAAAGCGCGGCGTCCAAATTTAATAAGGTAAATTTATGCGTTTTAAACTTAGCAAAAACCCGATTTTAGCTCTTTGCCTAACGGCCGGTTGCGTCTTGTGCGCTAGCGCGGCGGATAAAGAGGCGATGACGCAAGAGCAAAAAGAATCATACAGTATCGGAATTTCAACCGGAACCTATATCTCCGCACAACTAAAAAAACAAGAAAGCCTAGGCGTTAAATTTGACAGCAAGGCTCTTTTAGACGGCTTTGCCGACGCCTTTAAAAAAGAACAAAAACTAACAGACGAAGAAATAATCTCCCTGCTCAATCAAAGGGACGAAAAATTAAATAAGCTAACCCAAGACGCGCTAAAAAAAGCGCTTGAAAAAAATTTAAAAGAGGGCGAAGAATTTATGGCGAAAAACGCCAAAAACAAAAAGGTCAAAACGACTAAATCAGGGCTTCAGTACGAAGTTTTGGCGCTAGGAGACGGCGATAAGCCAAGGCCTGAGAGCGTCGTAGCGCTAAACTACAAAGCCTACCTCATAAACGGCAAAGTTTTTGACGACACGTACTCTAGAAACGAGCCTGCGATCCTTTCTATGGTAAATTTAATAGACGGCCTACAAGAGGGCCTCATGATGATGAACGGTAACTCAAAATATAAATTCGTCATCCCGTCTCACCTAGCTTACGGAGACGAGGGCGCAGACGAGATACCGGGCGGCTCGACGCTGATTTTTGAAGTCGAGTTAGTAAAGGCGCTAAAACCTGGCGAGCTAGCCGGCGCAGCCAAAAAACTAAGCGAAACTCAGCCGCGAAATTTCCATGGCGCGCATAGCCACGGAAGTAGCGTTGGTAGATAAATTTAGGATATTTAATCCATACGGATGGAGAAGAATATGAAAGAGCAAAATACAAGAAGGACGTTTTTTAAATTCCTTGCTTCGGGCGCGGCAGTTGCGGGAGCGACTAGCGTACTGGGCAAGAGTATAAATTTAGACGCCCCTACGGAAAACGGCAAAAAGCCGCACTACGGCATGATCTTCGATCAGAACAAATGCGTCGGCTGTACCGACTGCGAGGTCGCCTGTCAAAAGGTAAATTTGGTCCCAAAAGGCCAAATGAGGCTTTTTATCCAGGATAAAACCGATCCGCTAAATTTGAAAGAAAAGCGCTACGTCAGGGTTTCCTGCCAGCAGTGCGAGGACGCGCCGTGCGTGACCGTTTGCCCGACGAAAGCCTGTCACAAGGATGAAAAAACCGGCATCACGACGATGAACACCGACGACTGCATCGCCTGTAAATACTGCATCGTAGCCTGTCCTTACGACGTGCGCTTCATAAACCACGAAACAAGAGCCGCAGAGAGCTGCAACTTCTGCTTGGATACGAATTTAAAAGACGGTCACGAGCCCGCCTGCATCGAGGCGTGCAGATACGAGGCGATCGTATTTGGCGATCTAAACGACGAAAACTCGCACATCAGCAAGCTGCTTCGCGTAAAAGACAGCCTGCGAATGCATCCTGAGTGCGGCACGAAGCCGAGCCTGCGCTATATTCCTGCGGTTAAATTGGGGGTGTGATATGAACGGAGCTATAAATTTCACTGCGACCTTCTCGCACGGCGTTGAGTGGGGCTGGCCGATCGCGGTTTATCTTTTGCTAGCGGGTATGAGCGGCGGCGCTTTGATCGTCGCGATCCTCGTCAAATTTTACAAAAAACAGACCGAAAGCACGCCGCTATTTAAGGCTGCGTCGCTGCTATCTTTAGTTACGATTTTACTCGGTATGGTTTGTCTAGTAGCCGACCTTGAGCGACCGCTTCTTTTTTGGAAAATTTTGATTAATTACAACTTCACCTCGGTTATGTCCGTGGGCGTGGCGGCGCTTTGCGTCTATATCCCGCTTAGCTTCGTAGCCTGCCTTTATGCGTTTGAAGCTGATCTTAGCGGATTTTTATCACGCAGACTTACTTTTTTAAAAGGGCTTTTCACGCTCGTAATGAAAATTTTAAACGCTCTTCGTCCGCTACTTCTTGCGCTTACGCTTGTTTTTGCGGTCGCGATCTGCGCCTATACGGGCTTTTTGATCTCGGTTTTAGTTAGATTTCCTATCCTTAATACCGCCGTTTTACCTGCGCTTTTCGTGGCGTCTGGCTTATCGGCAGGTATCGCGGGCTCAAGCCTGATAGCCGCGCTTTTCTTTAAAGCAGACCCGCACGGCGGCGATCTAAAAACCTTACACGCGGTCGAGTGGCCGGTTTTAGCGATGGAAATTTTACTAATCGGCATGATTTTCGTTTCGCTCATCTCGGGCAGCGACGTACAAAAAGCCGCCAGCGTAGCCTTCAGCGAGGGCGTTTACGCTCAGCTATTTTGGCTAGGCGTCGTGGGCGTAGGCTTTTGCGTACCGCTAGTTTTAAATTTCGCGCTTGGCAAAAAGATCGCTCACACCGCGTTTGCGTTCTACGTCAGCGCGCTTGCTAGCGTGGTCGGAGTATTACTTCTTAGAATGTTTATACTATACGCAGGGCAAACTTACGATATAATAATGTAAAAAACTCGGAGAGGCGATTTTGGGCGTAAATTTATTTAGATTTTTCACTTCTTACAAATTTGCGCTCTGCCTCCTCTTTATCCTAGCCGCAGGCGCCGGCGTCGCAACCTTTTTAGAGAGCATTTACGATACGCAAACGGCTAAAATTTTAGTCTACGAGGCGCGCTGGTACGAGTGCGTCATGGGCGCTGCGACGCTGAGCCTGCTCGGCATTATAATTAAAACCAAAATGTGGCGCCGATTTGGCTCCTTCGTACTTCACGCGGCATTTATCGTTATCTTTATCGGCGCGGCTTTGACGCGCTATCTGGGCGCCGAGGGCGTACTGCACGTAAGAGCCGGCGAGAGCGGAAACGAGATGGTGAGCGTAAAGCCGTATCTGCAGATCCGAACCAAAGACGCATTTTTCGAGTATCCGCTAAATTTAACCCAAATCGGCGATAATAATTTTAGCTTCACGCAAAGTATAAATTCCAAAAACTTCACCGTCAAATTTGACTCCTATAAACCTGCACCCAAAGGCGAGCGAGGTACTCTCGTAGTAAAAGCGGGCTTTGAAGGGCAGCGCGAACAAACAGCCAAAATCCACGGCGGCGTAGGCTGGCTGGGCGAGCCTAGTATGCTAAATTTTGACGGTGAGGAGATAATGCTAACCTGGGGCTCAAAGCTAGTTAGCTTGCCGTTTTCGATAAAGCTTATTAAATTTGAGCTTGAGCGCTACCCCGGCTCGCAAAGCCCGTCCTCATACTCTAGCGACGTAGAGGCGCTATCTGATTCGGGAGAAATTTTGGCAAAGTATAAAATTTACATGAATCATCCGCTAAATTTGCAAGGTTTTAAGCTATTTCAGTCCTCCTATGACGCGGACGAGCAAGGCACGGTGCTAGAGGTCAACCGCGATCCGGGCAAAATCCCGACCTACATCGGATATTTCTTGCTTTGCGTCGGCGTCATCGGCAACTTTTTTACTAAAAACAGCCGATTTTTAAAGCTCATAAATTTCATCAAAAACAGCCGCTTTTCTCTCGTTGCGGCATTTATAGCGCTTGGTTTTTTAAATTTTAACGCAAACGCGGCCGAGCAAAACGAGAGCGAGATTTTAAAAACTTTCGCCGCAAACACCGCCGCTCACGCTAACGGCGAATTTGCAAAGCTTCTCGTGCAAGACTACGCGGGCAGGATAAAGCCGCTTAGCACCGAAGCGGGCGAAATCGTAAATAAAATCTCGGGCACAGATTCGCTTTATGGCCTAAGCGCCGAACAAATCGTGCTTGGGATGAATCTAAACCCCGCGCTGTGGCAAGATATCAAAATCGTAAAGATAAAAAACGACGAGATCAAAAAAATGCTAAATTTGAGCGGAGATTACGCGAGTTTTAGGGATGCGTTTGATACAAACGGCGAGTATAGACTGGCCGCACAGGTCGAAGCCGCGAACGAAAAACCGCTCTCCAAACGAGGCACGCTAGATAACGACCTCATCAAATTTGACGAGCGGCTAAACATCGCATATCTCACGTTTAAGGGCACGTTTTTTAAATTTATCCCGGTAGCAAACGACCCGCAACACACGTGGCTCTCGCCAAACGACGCCTTTAGCGACGAACGAGTCGCTCTGGACGCAAAAAACATACTAAACGACTATCTC
>NZ_CALIII010000188.1 GCF_938018145.1 uncultured Campylobacter sp. | reverse complement strand
AAGAGATAACTTATAGTATCGCCTTTATAAGAGGCGTAAAAATCATCAAAATAAGAGGCAAAAATAACAAAAGAGGTTTTGGTGCAGGATTTTTGTATTCGCGAAAAGACATAGATTTTTTGGAGATTTTTATATTTAAAAAGTTAGTCTAAATCTCGGAAGCCAAAGCCGCCGCCCGCCCAGCTTAAATTTAAATTTATCGTTGTAAAATACATAAATTTAAGGCGAAGAGATGATTTTTTTATATTTTGTATTTGTCGCAAATATCTTACTACTAGCGCTCGCTATTTTAAAAGACGTGCTATTTAAAAGCAGGGCATCTTATAAAACTACGGAAAACGGTGCATGGCTCGTACGCCCTAGCCCTGCGGGCAAATTTCTATTTGTAATTCTTTTTCTATCTTGGGGATCGATGATAGCGTTTGACGAACCTTGGATAAAAACTAGCAAAGGTGAGGGTAAAGTTAGATGCTATGACGCGAGCAATCCCTTGTGTGTAGACGGCTTTTTGCGCAGGACGGACGGAGAAACGGCACTTGTAATAGCGCTCGGCTTTGCGGTGATGCTAAGTTGCGTATTGCCATTATCGGAAAAAGGCGTCATCATAGATAGCTGTAGCATAAGAAAAGAGCGGGAGATACTGCCGTTAAATTTTAGTACAAAGATCGCTATAAAAGACGTTTACTTAGAAAAAGAGATGAGAGGAAAGATGCCTATCCTAAAAATAAGGGACGCAAAAAATCGTAAAAATTTTACACTAGGTTTTCCTTATGCGCAGCGAGATATAATTTTTATCGAAATGCTAATATACGAAAGGTTAAATAAAATTGCAAAATTCGACCCGCAAAAGAAAATTTCAAAGGATCAAAATGACTGCACAAAGATTTGAAAAGATAAAAGAGACGCTTAAAATTTGGCTCACGGCGATGCTAAAGATCAAGGACAAGCAGCTACTGCACTACGCATCAAGCCTGAGCTTTCACACGATGCTCTCCATCATCCCCGTGCTTCTCATCTCGCTCTCGCTCTTTACGCAGATGCCAAGCTTTAGCGTCTATTACGCCAAGATCAAGGAATTTATATTTGCCCAGCTACTGCCCTCAAACCAAGACGCGATCTCAAACTACATCGAGACCTTTTTGCAAAACAGCTCAAGCCTTGGCATCCTCGGCCTTGGCGCGATTATCTTTACTTCGATTATGTTTTTTGCCGATTACGAATACGTCATCAACCGCATCATGCACACGAGTAGCCGCAAATTTTGGAACTCGCTAAGCGCGTATTGGACGCTCATAACGCTAGCTCCTTTGGGACTTGGGCTTAGTTTTTATCTCTCAAATTTATTTCAAGATATACTAAACTCCAGCGACTACACGAAGTGGATAAATTTCATAAGTATCTTTCCGTACCTCATCATCTGGGCGATATTTTGCGTGACGTATCTCATCTCGATAAACCGCCAAATCGCCCTAAAAAACGCGCTTTTTAGCTCGTTTGTGGCCTCGCTCATCTGGTATCTAGGCAAAAATATCTTCGTCTTTTACGCCGCAAATAACAAAACCTATCTTAGCATCTACGGCTCGTTTTCGGTGGTGCTGCTCTTTTTCGTGTGGATTTACGTGTCGTGGATCATATTTCTTTACGGCGTAAAGCTGTGCGCGTATCTGGAAAAAGCGGGCGAGAGCGACAAAGAATCTTAAAAAAGCGCGGCAAAGCAGAGTAAATTTAGCGGCACGATAACGGCGGCTAAAATTTTGCTTTTGACGCTTGCTAAACTCGCCGCATTATAGAGCAAAAACAGCCAAAACGGCACGCTCAAATTTACGCCCTTTGCGCGCCACGAGAGAAATTCTAGCAAATACTCATCAAGCGCGCCGCCTGCGCCAAATACATGCAAAAGCGCGCTCATCGGATAAAACAAGCTAAAAAGCGGCGTGAGCGGCAAGACGGCTAGCTGCTGGGCGCTAACGAGCGGGAAAAAGTAAATCACTGGCAAAATCATCGCCGAAAATACCCAAAAATTTAGCAAGATAGCGTGCGTCAAATTTGAAAACCGCTCGCCAAAGTGCCGCAAGTATAGATAAATATAAAATACGCCGAGACATGAAAAATAAAATCCGACGCTAAAAAGCAGACTAGGCATCATCGCCACGGCGGCGCAAATCACGACAAAAAGCAGCTCAAAGCTTACGACGCGCACGTTTCTAGCGAGCAAAAACAGAGCCAGCAGGCTCATCAAAAACGCCCGCAAAAAGGATGGCACGAAGCCAATCAGCGCAAGATAGCAAAACAAAATCACAAAGATCGCGACCGAGAGGTCAAATTTGGCGTTTCGATACGGGAAATATCGCGCCTGAAAATAGCGGTAAATCGGGCACAAAATAAAATATAACGCCCCAAAAATCAGTCCCAAATGATAACCGGAAATCGCGATCAGGTGCGCTACGCCGTAGAAATTTACGTCTTGCCGCAGCTCCTTGCCCACGGGCGCAGCCAGAAACAGCGCGGTAAAAAGCTCGGTCATTTTTTCGCTTTCGTGCTGTGCGGCGATAAACTCAAAAATTCTATCGTAAATTCGCTCCTCGCTCGCGGCATACCTAAGCTGCATCACGCCGTAGCTTGGCATAAAAAACGAGCCGCTTAGGTACTCTTTAAATTTGACGTTTTTGTTTTCGGCGCCGATTAAAATTTGCTCGTTTGCCTGTGCGTCAAAGTCCGCCTGAGTCGTCGTATAAAAGCTAAAATCCTGCGTTTTTAGCTTTAAAACGCGGTAAATTTTGCCTTTTTCGTTCGTTTTTTCGTAGTTTTGTAAAATTTTAGCTTGTAAGATAACGCCGTTTTGGGCTTTAAATTCGCAAAATTTATAGTAGCTAAAGCCCAAATTTAGCGCAAAAACGAGCGCGCACGCAAGGCAAAATATATAAACCTCGCGCGCGTTTTCAAAGATAGATTTACGCTGCGGCTTTTGCAAAATTTGAGCTTAAAGGGCGCATTTTAGGCGTTTGGGTTAAACTCCGCCACGTGCGCGGCGCCAAAGCTCTTATCGACAAAGCGCGTAAATTCCTTCTGAAATATTACTTCTACCGTGCCAACAGGGCCGTTTCGGTTTTTGCCCACGATGATTTCGGCGTCCTCTTCGATCTTGTTAGGGACAAATTTACGCACATACTCCTTGCCCTCGGCGTGCGCCTTTTTCTCGGCCTCCTTTTCCTCCTGCTCGCGGTAAACCTCGTCGCGGTAGACAAAAAGTATCATGTCGGCGTCTTGCTCGATGGCGCCTGATTCGCGCAGGTCGCTTAGCATCGGGCGTTTGTTGGCGCGAGACTCCAGGCTGCGGTTTAGCTGGCTAAGCGCGATGATAGGCATGTCTAGCTCGCGCGCTAACAGCTTTAGTCCGCGCGAGATTTCGGCGATCTGTAGGTGGCGGTCGGAGAAATTTGACGTCGCCATCATGAGGCCGATGTAGTCGATGACGCACAGCGTGATCTCTGGGTGCGAGGACTTGAGCTTGCGCATCTGCGTGCGGATCTGGTGGATGTTTACGTAGCCGCTGTCATAGACGAAAAGCTTGCGACTAGACATATCCTCGCACGCGTCGCTTAGGCGCGACCACTCCTCGTCGTCCATTTTGGCCGTCATTATGTTTTGCAGCGGGATCGAGGTTTTGGCGCTTAGCATACGCAGCATGATCTGCTCGGCAGGCATCTCAAGCGAGAAAAACACGACTCCGCCGCCGCGCATTAGCACGTGGTTCATCAAATTTAGACAAATCGTCGTTTTCCCCATACCCGGGCGCGCCGCGATGATGATGAGATCGCCGTGCTTAAAGCCCTTCGTCATCTCGTTTAGCTGGCGAAATCCCGTGTCGATGCCCACGATATCCTTATCCTCGAGCAGTTTTTGCTTTTCTAGGTGCGCGATGACGTCTGCGATGATGGCGGGAGCGTCTTTTACGACGCCCGCGCTCTGCCCGTCCACTAGCGAATAAAAACTCTGACTCAGCTCGTCCA
>NZ_CALIII010000187.1 GCF_938018145.1 uncultured Campylobacter sp. | reverse complement strand
TATACTTAATCATAAAAACTAATACTTTTACTAAATATAGAATTTTAATTTTTAGTTGTAATATTTCAATATTTAAAGCTATTTGATAATGATTAAAGACAAATTTACTCTGTTATCAAACATGTCAAAATGCAAATTTCACCCAAGGAGAGAGCATGAAAGATGACGTCCTAGTTAGGATAAACGAAAGGCTTAACGTGCTTGCCGCACTTCCGACTCTAAAAAACGGATCGATCGGCGAAGCTTTAAAGAAAAGCGGATTTAGCAGGCGCGATTTTATGAAATGGGCCGGCGCGATGACGGCGTTTATGGCGCTGCCTGCGTCGATGGCGCCGACCGTAGCTAGAGCCGCCGAGCTTAGCGACAGGCTGCCCGTGATATGGCTACACATGGCCGAGTGCACGGGATGCAGCGAGAGTTTGCTTCGCACCGATGCGCCGAGTATAGATAGCTTGATTTTTGACTACATTAGCCTTGAGTATCATGAAACCGTGATGGCTGCGGCAGGCTGGCAGGCTGAGGAAAACCTAGAAAGCGCGATCGAAAAATACAAAGACAGATACATCCTGCTAGTCGAGGGCGGCATACCTACGGGCGATACGGAAAACTATCTAACGGTCGGTCCTTTGGGTCTTAGCGGCCTTCATCACGCAAAGCACGCGAGCCAGAATGCCGCGGCGATATTTGCCATCGGTACCTGTTCGAGCTTTGGCGGTATACAAGCCGCAAAGCCAAATCCGTCAAATTCCGTCGGCCTATCAAAAGTAACCTCAAAACCGGTCATAAACGTCCCGGGCTGTCCTCCGAGCGAGAAAAATATCGTGGGCAACGTCCTTCACTACATACTTTTCGGTACTTTGCCCGCACTTGACGTATTTAACCGTCCAAAGTGGGCTTACGGGCTTAGGATCCACGATCTTTGCGAAAGACGCGGTAGGTTTGATGCGGGTGAGTTCGTGCAGACCTTTGGCGACGAGGGTGCGAAAAACGGCTACTGCCTCTATAAAGTCGGCTGCAAAGGCCCATATACGTTTAATAACTGCTCTCGCGAGAGATTTAATCAGCACACCAGCTGGCCGGTGCAGGCGGGTCACGGCTGCATAGGCTGCTCGGAGCCTGATTTTTGGGATACGATGGGGCCTTTTGAGGAGCCGATGGCAGATAGGCTGTTTAACACCGTTTTAGGCCTAGGCGCCGATAACGTCAGCGATAAAATCGGCATCGGAGTGCTGGCGCTCGCAGGTATCGGTATAGCAGCGCACGCCGCGGTAAGCATTTTTGCTAAAGACAAAGAGGAGGCGTAAAAATGAGCGAGCAAAGAATAGTAATAGACCCGATAACCAGGATAGAAGGCCACCTGCGCATAGAGGTCGTCGTAGATGAAAATAACGTAGTCAAAGAAGCCTACTCGGGCTCGACGCTTTGGCGCGGTATAGAGCAGGTCGTAAAGGGGCGAGATCCGAGGGATGCTGGATTTTTTATGCAGAGGATTTGCGGCGTTTGTACGTTTTCGCACTACCGCGCGGGCATCATGGCCGTCGAGAACGCGCTAGGCATCGTTCCTCCGCTAAACGCGCAGCTAACACGTACGCTGATGAACAACGCCCTTTATATGCACGATCACGTGGTGCATTTTTATCAGCTTCACGGCCTTGACTGGGCGGACGTGGTCTCGGCTCTAAGCGCGGACGTACACAAGGCTAGCGACGAGGCGTTTAAATACTGCGATACGCCTTATGCGACCGGCGCAGATAAACTAAAAGAGGTAAAAGAGCGCGTCGAAGCCTTCGTAAAAAAAGGAAATTTAGGGCCTTTTGCAAACGCATACTGGGGACATCCGACCTATAAATTTACGCCGGAGCAAAATTTGATCGTACTTTCGCACTATTTAGAGTGTCTAAGGATACAAAGAACGGTAGCGCAGATGATGGCGATATTTGGCTCCAAAAACCCGCACCCGCAAAGCCTAACCGTAGGCGGCGTGACCTGCGTTATGGATCTGCTTGACCCTGCAAGACTAGGCGAATACCTAACCAAATTTCAAGAAACGGCCGATTTTATTAACAGGGCGTATTATCCAGATCTCGTCATGGCTGCTAAAGCCTACGGCAGCGAGCCTAGCGTGCTAAAAGACATCGGCGTGTCAAATTTATTCGCTTACGACGAGTTTTTAGTCGGCAGAAACGAATATCTAATCCAAGGCGGCGCTATCCTAAACGGCGATATCAGTAAGGTTTACGAAGTAGACGGCGATAAGATCACCGAGGAAGCCACTCGCGCATGGTATAAAAACCCGGCTCCGCTGCATCCGTACGACGGCGAGACCGAGCCAAACTATACCGGCCTAAAAGATATGAAAACATTGGGCGGCAGCGGCAAAGAGGTAGATACTAAAGTCTTTGACGAAAAAGGCAAATATAGCTGGATCAAAGCTCCTCGCTATGAGGGCAAACCTATGCAGGTGGGCCCGATAGCTAGCATCGTGATAAACTACGCCAAAGGCAACGAGCGCGTGGTAAAGATCGTGGATAAATTTTTAAAAGACACGGGACTTCCGCTTGAGGCGGTATTTTCTACGCTAGGCAGAACCGCAACCAGGATGCTAGAGGCTAAACTAGTAGCCGATCACGGACTAACCGCCTTTAATAGCTTAGTAGAAAATCTAAAAACCGATCAAGAAACCTGCGCCAAGTACGTCATAGATAATGGCAAAGAGTATAAAGGAAATTTCCAAGGCAACGCCCCTCGCGGCGCGCTCAGCCACTGGTGCCGTATAAAGGACGGCGTGATAACCAACTGGCAAGCAGTCGTGCCTAGCACGTGGAACGCCTCGCCAAAAGACGCCGCAAACGTGCGCGGAAGCTACGAGGAGTGCCTCATCGGGCTAAAGATCGCCGATCTAACAAAGCCGCTTGAGATCATACGTAAGATACATTCGTACGATCCTTGTATCGCATGCGCCGTACACGTGATGGATGCGCGCGGCACGCAGCTGGGCGAATACAAAATCAACCCGAATTTGTGAAAGGAGCGGCTATGAGCGAGCATAAATTTGACCGCAAAAGCGAGTATGAATTTTCCATCGGGCTTAGAGCGACGCACTGGATCAGGTTTTTTGCCATCACCTTTTTGGTCGTGAGCGGATACTATATATCGTATGTTTTCGTTAGTCCCGAGGTCACGACCCAGCCCGTGCTGTTTATGAACGCCAAGTGGCGCGCGGCTCATCAGATCGCGGGATTTGTCCTGATAGCGTGCTTTATTTTCAAGCTCTATCTATTTATATTTGACAAATACAGCCGCAAAGAGATCGTGAGTATCGTCGATTTTTTTAATCCAAAAGTCTGGATAGCGCAGATAAAATACTATCTGTTTTTGGGCCCGCACCCGCATCTAAAGGGCGTTTATAACCCGCTTCAGTTTGCGTCGTATTTTTTCTTTTATCTGGTGCTTTTTCTGATCTGCCTAACGGGCCTCGTGCTCTATGTCCACGTCTATCACGAGGGGCTTGGCGGGCTACTTTACGAGCCGATGAGGCAGTGCGAGGAGCTCATGGGAGGTCTAGCTAACGTCCGCACGATACACCGCATCTGCATGTGGATCATCATGGTTTTTGTCGTGGCGCACGTGTATATGGCGGTATTTAACGCCGTAAAAGGCAAAAACGGAGCTATGGACGCCATCGTAAGCGGCTACAAATACGTAAAAGACGAGCACTGATGCGCGTTTTGGTGCTAGGTATCGGCAACGTGATGTTTGGCGATGAGGGCGTTGGGGTGCATTTTGTAAAAATGATGGAGCGAAACTACAAATTTGGCCCTAAAAACGGGGCTAAATTTGACTCCGTTTTAAATTTGGACGATAAATTTGACTCGTCAAATTTAGAAGGCGCAAACTTAAATTTGAGCGGCGACTTTGACCGCTGTGACGACTCTAAATTTAACGCAGACGGCGCAAATTTGGAGCTAAGATTTATCGATGGCGGCACACTAGCTATGGCGCTAACGCCTGTTATTGCTTGGGCGGATGTTTTGATAGTCGTTGATTGTATCAGCGCCGAGGGCGGCGATACGGGGGATGTGTATTTTTTCGGTTACGAGCAGATGCCGCCCGCCGTCTCGTGGAACGGCTCCGCGCACGAGGTTGAGATGTTAGAGACCTTGCGGCTCATGGAGTTTGCGGGCGATTTGCCTCGGACGAAAATTTTAGGTATCGTGCCAAAGCGCATCGAGCCTATGAGCTTTGAGCTCTCCGCGCAGGCGCAAGAGGGGGCAAATTTGATGGAAAAGACGCTTTTAAACGAGCTTTCGCGGCTTGGATTTAGCTACGAAAAGATTGCAAATTTTAGCGTTTCAGACATCGCTTTAGAGTTTTCAAAAAAGGGCGCGATATGATTTTAGCTTACGAGTTTGACGGCGCGATCGAAAATTTCGCGTTTTTTCTTAAATTTTACGCGCAAAAAAGCGGTTTAAAATTTAGCATTAAAAAGGAGCGAGATTCAAGGGCGCTTTACGCCAAAGGCGCGCAAGATGAGCTTTTGGCGTTTTCCGATCTACTTTCTAGCGCGCTGCCTCACAGCGTATTTTTGCGCGGCTCAAAGGTTTATGCGAGCGAAAATTTACCCCAAGGCGAAGTAAGCGAGCCCGTAAATACCCTCTCAAACATCACGCCATGCGTCGTTAGCGCCTATTTAAAAGGCGAACTAAAAGAGTGCGAAAACGGTGTTTTTAGCGGCGTTTGCGTTTTTATAGACGGTAAATTTACTCCCGTGACGAAGATAAATTTTAGCGAGCTTTTGGAGTTTGCTTTTAAAAATTTAAGCGCGGGCGAAAGCGTTAAATTTAAAGATATTAGCGGCGAATTTGAAGCGTCAAATTTTACCGAACTAAACGAAAATTTTAATCTTTTAATGCCGACAAACCTTAAAAATTTACCCAAAATTTTTATCGCAAACGAAGCCGAGCAGGTTGCCCTAGCAAGCTACGAAAAGCCCGCCGTTACGCTAAAAACGACGGCGATTTACCGCGGCAATCACCCAAGCTCTCCTAGATTTTTTGACGTCTGCGCGGCGAGGGACATTTTCATCTACGCGCTTTGCGACAAGCTTTTTAAAGCGGGCGTAAATTTTATCGCTTTAAAGGCGCAAAAGCCGCCGTTTAAGGCCGTGGTGCTTGAAAACGGATATATTTTTAGCGGCTCTAGGATTTATTATTCACGCGCAAATTTGAGCCAGATAGAGGGCGCCGCGGATAAAAATCTAGCCACTTTTAATCTCGCAAAAAAAGGATTTGACGAAGAGGGCGGGATAGCTAGGATATTTTTAAGCAGGTTTAAAGACGATGAAGTTAAAATTTACCCCAAATTTGATGATTTTAACGTCTTAAATTTCGCCTTGCCCGCGAGCTTTGAGGAGCTTTATGCGCAGATAAAGCGCGAGGAGGGCGGCGAGAGATTGCTTCAAAATTACGGCGAAAACTTTAGCCTGCCGCGCGGCGAGCTTGGCGTACAAAACGGCTTTTTCGGGCTATTTTGTATGGCTGGAGCGCTGCTTGGATTTGATAGCGATGCGCAAAAAGCGGGAGAGATTTTACTGCAAAACGTGAGCGATTTTAACGGTGCAAAAGGGCCTAGGCTCGATTTTAAAATGCTAAACAAAACGCATTTTGACGTCGTTAAATTTGCCAGAAGCGGCATGAGCTTTAGGCTCGCAGGCGTCGATGCTAGGCTGCTTAGCTACGGATACGCCGAGTCGCTGGCTTATTTTTTGAGCGATTTTTCGGACGCACTAAAGCAGGATTTTAGCGTACGAAACGCGCTGCTTTGCGGCTCGCTTTTTGAAAACAAAACGCTTGCAAATTTGACGTTAAAGCATCTAAAAACAGGTTTAAACGCCAAATTTAGCAAAGAGTTTTTGATTGAAGAGATGTTTTAAATATGAAATTTCAGGCCTGGTTCAAGGTGTGGGTTTTCGCCCTTTCGTTTATAATCTAGCCCTTAAATTCGGTCTTGCAGGCGAAATTTACAACGACGACGAGGGCGTAAAGCTAACGCTTTGCGGCCCACGGGAGCAGATAGAAAAATTTGAAAAAGCGCTACACGAGGAGCTGCCTAGTCTCGCTCGCATTGACGAGATGCGAAAAACAGAGCTACCTAGCGTCAAATTTGACGACTTTCAGATAGTCGCCTCAAAATCAGCTAAAAAATACGCGCCAATCTTGCCTGATTTTGCCCTCTGCGCAGACTGCGAGCGCGAGTTTTACGACCCTGCAGACCCGAGGTATCATTATCCTTTTATCAACTGCACCAACTGCGGCCCGAGGTTTTCAATTATCAAGTCTCTGCCTTACGACCGCGCAAACACGACGATGAACGCGTTTAAGATGTGCGAATTTTGCGGCGGCGAATACAAAAATCCGCTAAATCGCCGCTATCACGCCCAGCCCGTCTCATGCCCAAACTGCGGGCCCAGGCTTGCTCTAAAAGATAAATTCGGGCGGGTTTTGGCGCGGGATAACGAAAGCGCAAAGCAGGCAGCGCGTCTCATAAACGAGGGCAAAATTTTAGCCGTAAAGGGGCTTGGCGGATTTCATCTGATGTGCCGTTTAAAGGATGATACGGTGGGGCTTTTAAGAGAGCGCAAAAAGCGGCCTAAAAAGCCATTTGCCGTGATGTGTAAAGACCTCGCGCGTGTTAAAAAATACGCTCGAATTTCGCCCGAAGAAGAGCGGCTTTTAAGCTCAAATTTAAAACCGATCGTCGTTTTGCAAAG
The DNA here is from genome assembly GCF_938018145.1 of uncultured Campylobacter sp. Classification (GTDB taxonomy): domain Bacteria; phylum Campylobacterota; class Campylobacteria; order Campylobacterales; family Campylobacteraceae; genus Campylobacter_A. The sequence continues at coordinate 4,380 of NZ_CALIII010000187.1, read as the reverse complement.
CTTGTCTGATGCGCCGGTTCCGTCAAATTTAGCGCCGGGGCTTAATAAAATCGGTATATTTTTGCCCTACACGGGCGTTCATCTTTTGCTTTTTGAGTACCTAGAGGGCGACGTTATCGCTACCTCGGCCAATGTCTCCGGCGAGCCCATCATATATGGCGAAAATGACCTGCGAGAAAAGCTGGGCAGCGTAATAGATTTTTACCTAGATAACGACCGCGAGATACACTCGCCAAGCGACGATAGTATCGCGTTTGTAGCGGGCGGCGAGCCTATCTTTATCCGCACGAGCCGCGGCGTGCATCCCAAATTTATCCGCACGAAATTTAAGAGCGAAAAGACCGTTTTGGCCGTCGGAGCGGAGCTAAAAAATCAGTTTGCGATCTTTAAGGACGGCGAGCTGATGATAAGCCCATATATCGGCGATCTAAAAAACGTCGCTACCTATGAGCGGTTTTGCGCGCTAATCAATCTTTTTAGCGAGATTTACGAGCTAAAATTCGACGAGATCGTAGCCGATTTGCACCCGCATTTTTTAAACCTAAAATGGGCGCGCGAATATGCCGCAAATTTCGGCTCAAAAATCACACAAATCCAGCACCATCATGCACATTTGCTTTCGGTGATTTTAGAAAACGATCTGGACGCAAAGCGCGAGTATCTGGGCTTTTGCTTTGACGGTACGGGATACGGCGCGGACGGGAGTATCTGGGGCGGAGAGATCCTGAAAGTGCGCGGCAAAGAGTACGAGCGGGTTTGCAAATTTGACGAAATTTTGCTGATCGGCGGCGAAGCTAGCGTGAAAAATATCCGGCAGATAGCTTATGGCGCGATTTTAAAATATGATTTAGAGAGCGAGGCGGAGGCGTTTTTGGCTAAATTTGAGCCAGCAAAGCTAAAAAATCTAAAAATCCTGCACGAAAAGCAAATAAACTGCGTTAAAACCAGCTCGCTTGGACGCATATTTGACGCGTTTGCGGCGGTGATCCTCGGACTTGATAGCATCAGCTACGAGGGCGAGGCGGGAATGAGCTTAGAAGCGCTCTACGACGCAAATTTAGACGTCTGCTACGAGTTTGAGATCAGGAGTGACAAAATTTGCTTTAAAGAGGCCTTTAAAAGAGCTTTAAAAGATGACGCTAAAACGGCTGCAACGGGCTTTATAAAAGGGCTGGCAAAGCTCGTAGCAGACGTAGCTTGCGCGCAGCCTAACGACGTCTTGCTCGCAGGCGGAGTATTTCAAAATAAAGCCCTGCTTGAAAATGTAATTTTAATTCTTAAGCAAAAAGGTAAGAAGTATTACATAAATAAGAACTTTTCGTCAAACGACTCCTCGGTAGCTATCGGTCAGATCGCGCTTACATTAATTTAAATTAAAGTTTTCTGATGTATAATAACTAATAATTTCTTTAAGGAGGCGATAGTGGAAAACATCATAAGATTTAGCGTCTCGTTGCCAAAACAACTCCTCGACGAGCTAGATAGCAAGATAGGCGCTCAGGGCTATGCTTCAAGAAGCGAATTTACTCGCGATTTGATTAGGGAAAAAATAGTAAATGACAGCTGGAAGGACGCGGATGAGGATCTTATCGGCGTTTTGACGCTCATTTATCTACATCACCAAAACGACCTCGTCGTGAAAATGATGGACATCGAGCACAAGGCGAACCTGCATATCGCCTGCACGACTCACGTCCACGTGGATCACGATAACTGCCTAGAGACTCTGATACTGCGCGGTAAAGCAGGGTCTATCGAGAAATTTTCGGAAAAAATGGGCGGACTAAAAGGGGTTAAATTTGCAAAACTCACCAAGGCCGCCATCCCGCGCTCATAGCGCTTAAAATGCGGGCAAGTCTGATAAGCTCTATCAAATTTGCCCGCAAAAATCTCTTTTTTATCGCGCATTTAGTCCTTTGATGTTAAAATCGCCGGAATTTATCGCTATTTTTATCCTAAGGCTAAAATTTGAAACATATTTCTTTTAAAAATTTCGTCCAAAACGAGGCTAGTTCGGGCATCTTGCTCATCCTTGCCGCGATTTTTGCGATGATATTTCAAAACGGTTTTTTGAGCGGATTTTACAACTCTTTTTTACGCATAAATATGGGCGTGGTTTTTGGCGAATTTAGCCTGCAAAAGCCGCTTATTTTGTGGGTAAATGACGGGCTCATGGCGGTTTTTTTCTTTCTTTTGGGGCTTGAGCTAAAGCGCGAGATAGTCGAGGGCGAGATGCGAAATCCCGCTCAGATCGTGCTGCCTATCGTGGGTGCGGCCGGCCGTATCGTCATGCCCGCGCTCGTTTTTTACGCGTTTAACCATGCCGATGCTTTCGCGCTAAAAGGCTGGGCGATCCCGACTGCGACGGATACGGCGTTTGCGCTGGGGCTTATCATGATCCTTGGCAAAAGAGTGCCGGCGAGTCTTAAAATTTTCCTCGTGACGCTATCTATCATCGACGACGTTTGCGCTATTTTGATAATGGCGATATTTTACAGCGGACATCTCTCGGCTATGTCGTTTATGGTTGCTGGAGCGGCTACTTTAGGGCTTTTGGCTTTAAATTTAGCCGGCGTAAATAAAAAAGCCTGCTACGTGATTTTGGGCATTATCCTTTGGGTGAGCGTGCTAAAATCAGGCGTGCATGCGACGCTAGCTGGCGTCGTGGCGGCATTTTTCATACCGCTTAAGGCAAAGGACGGCGAGGGCTCCATGCTAAAACAGATCGAGCACGACCTGCACGGTTACGTCGCATTTTTCGTGCTGCCGGTATTTGCCTTCGTAAACGCTGGCATCTCGCTAAAAGGCATCGGACTGGAGCAGATTTTCCACCCCGTGTCGCTAGGCGTCATACTGGGGCTGTTTGCGGGCAAGCAGCTAGGGGTATTTGGCTTTTGCTTTCTTGCGATCAAATTTAAGCTCGCAAAGCTACCCAAATACTGCAATTTATATGTAGTTGAAAATTCTTGCAGGCTTGATAGTAATATTGGTTTATGTTTAAGTATAAACATCATGCTTTTTGACGCCCATTAATCATAAATGCTTCATGTGAGATTGATTGAGTTAATTTTATGGTCTTTTTGAGGCTTTAAAGTGGCTAATCTCCAGATATTATGGTCGCCTGATTTGCTAGGCTGCACACAAATTTGCTTGCTACCCAAAAAAGTTGATACAATAAAAATTTCTCATAATAGCTTCAATAAGGCGTGTATATTCAGAGGCATTTAGATATTTAGCACCATTTCCTTTTTTATAATTTGGCTTCTTAATGAAGAATCAATTATAGATTATTACTTTATTTTTATTTACGTAGTTTTGAGCTGTTAAATTTACCGCATTTTTAATCTTCAAAGCAAGCGACTTGGCTTCGTATAAACATTCCGTAAACAAACAATATTTAACGGTAGTTTTCTTGCTATCGTTTATAGCTGTATCAAAGTAGTAATAGTTTGGTCTATTTTTGATTTTTGTTATTGGCTTGGAAGTCATAAAGAGGCCCCAAGATAAATCCGGTTTCTATAACAAAACGGCAAATTTTTGCAACAAAGTGACTTTGTCTAAATTTTGAGACGAGCTTTTACACTTTTTGAGTAGCTTAAAATACCGATAAAACAGGGATTTAAATATGAATTTATAGTATAGTCGTGGCCGGGAGATAGGGATTCGAACCCCAGGAGGCTTTCACACCTCAACGGTTTTCAAGACCGCCGCTTTCGACCGCTCAGCCATCTCCCGCAAAAATATTTTGGCTAATTATAGCCAAATTTATTCGGTTTTTTCCTTAACGTAGGAAGCGCCTTTGTTGACTTTTTCCTTTGACCATTCAACGGCATTATTAGTGTCTTCTTTGGCTCCGCGCCAAGTATTTGAACAGCCAACCATAAACAAAGCAGCAGATAATAGCACTAGTAAATAACGCATTTTCTCTCCTTATAATTTTTGGAGGCGACACCCGGATTCGAACCGGGGATCAAAGCTTTGCAGGCTCATGCCTTACCACTTGGCTATGTCGCCTAAAAGTCAATGGTGCCCGAAACCGGACTTGAACCGGTACGGTAAAAAATACCGAGGGATTTTAAGTCCCTTGCGTCTACCATTCCGCCACCCGGGCAAAAATTCCCTAAATTTAAAACCGATGGAGCGGGAAACGAGATTCGAACTCGCGACCCCAACCTTGGCAAGGTTGTGCTCTACCCCTGAGCTATTCCCGCATTTTGTTTGAAAAATGAGATTTTAGCTGATTTTTGCTTAAAATTTTATTTTATTTCATCAAATTTCAAAATTTCGTAAGATAAAAATGATATAATTCCAAAATCTTTTCGACGATTGGGGTTATAGCTCAGCTGGGAGAGCGCTTGAATGGCATTCAAGAGGTCGGCG
>NZ_CALIII010000186.1 GCF_938018145.1 uncultured Campylobacter sp. | reverse complement strand
GCGCCGCGGAATATAAACGGAAAGCCAAGAACGTTATTTACCTGGTTTGGATAGTCGCTGCGACCGGTTCCCATCATCACGTCGTTTCGCACGCTTGCGACGTCTTCAGGGAAGATTTCCGGAGTCGGGTTAGCAAGCGCGAAAATAATCGGCTCGTCGTTCATCGATGCGACCATTTCTTTGGTTACGACGCCAGGCTTGCTAAGGCCTAGGAACATATCCGCGCCCTTCATCGCGTCCGCTAGCGTTCTATCTGCGGTTTCTAGGGCGAATTCTAGCTTTTCCGGAGTTAGATCGGTGCGGCCTTTATGGATCACGCCTTTGCTATCTACCATCACGATGTGTTTTGCGCCCAGAGCCTTGTACATTTTCGCGCATGCGATGCCTGCAGCGCCCGCGCCGCTAACTACGATTTTGATTTTTGAGATGTCTTTGCCTGAAATCTCCATCGCGTTTATTATGCCCGCGCTTGTTATCATCGCCGTGCCGTGCTGATCGTCGTGCATGACCGGGATATCGACTGCTTCTTGTAGTTTGCGCTCGATCTCAAAGCACTTTGGAGCGCGGATATCTTCTAAATTTATACCGCCAAATGTCGGAGAGAGCGCTTTGCAAATTTCAACGATCTTATCTGGATCGTGCTCGTCTAGCTCGATGTCAAAGGCATCTACGTTTGCAAATTTTTTAAACAAAACCGCCTTGCCTTCCATCACGGGTTTGCCCGCTACCGCGCCGATGTCGCCTAGACCGAGTACGGCCGTACCGTCGGTGATGACGGCTACTAAATTTGCTTTGTTCGTGTATTTGTAGGCTAGTTCGTTGTCGGCCTCGATCTCTTTACAAGGTACCGCAACGCCCGGCGTGTACGCCATAGATAGGTCTCTAGCCGTCGCGCATGGGGTTTTTACTTTTATCTCTATCTTGCCGCCCTCGTGATACGCGAGCGCCTCTTCGTTAGTTACGTGTGTCATTTATTCTCCTTTAAAATATTTTTTATTCGTTTTTTCGTCTCGTCCGCGCCCAAAACCTCGAGCACCTCAAATATCCCCGGGCTTACGCTATTTCCAGTTAGCGCGACGCGAAGCGCCTGAGCTAGGTCTTTTAGCTTTAAGCCGTTTGCTTCTAAAAATTTACCCGTCATCTCCTCGTAGCCTTTGGCGTCCAAATTTTCGCCTAAAATTTCGGCAAATTTAGCCAAATTTTCCTTGCTTTCGGGCGTGATAAATTTAGCATAGGCTTTCTCGTCGTATGCGCTTGGAGCGTTTATTATCGTTCTTGCGCTCTGGCTCATTTCAACTAGCGTTTTTGAGCGTTCGCGCAATGAATTTAACAGCACCTCGCCCTTTGGCATCGCTTTAAAATCTATGTCAAATTCAAGCATCTCTTTTGCTAGTCTCTCGTACGGCAGAGTCTTGATATAGTGGGCGTTTAGCCACTCTAGCTTGCTTGCGTTATAGGTGCTTGAGCTCTTGTTTATATCGTGCGGATCGAAATACTTTAGCATATCGTCCATGCCGAAAATTTCGTCGTTTCCGTGGCTCCAGCCTAGGCGCACGAGGAAATTTAAAAGAGCTTCAGGCAGATAACCCATGCGCTTATACTCCATCACGTCGGTCGCGCCGTGGCGTTTGCTCAGTTTGCTGCCGTCCTCGCCGTTTATCATCGCGACGTGATAAAATTTCGGCGCTTTAAAGCCCAGAGCATCGTATAGTACGATTTGCTTTGGGGTGTTTGATAGATGATCGTCTCCGCGGATGACGTCGGTTACGCCCATTAAAGCGTCATCTATCACGACGGTAAAGTTATACGTCGGCGTGCCGTCGCTGCGCGCGATGATGAAATCATCCAGGATATCCTCGACTCTAAATTTGACCTCGCCTTTGATGCCGTCGTCGATCACGATCTCGCCGCTTAGAGGCGCTTTGATACGGATGACGGGCTCGACTCCCGCAGGCGGAGTACCCGTAAATTCGCGGTAGCGATTGTCGTATTTGGGCCTCTCTTTTCTCGCTTCTTGCTCGGCGCGCAGAGCGTCTAGCTCGTCCTTGCTCATGTAGCATTTGTAGGCTTTGCCCTCGGCTAGCAGCTTTTGTACGTACTCTTTATACACGTCAAATCTACGCGACTGATACGTCACCTCGCCGTCGTGATCTAGCCCGCACCAGGCAAAGGCCTCTTTTATTGCTTGCGTGGCCTCCTCGGAGTTGCGTTTTAGGTCGGTATCTTCGATGCGCAGCAGAAATTTGCCGCCGTTTGCTCTAGCGTATAAGTAGTTATAAAGCGCCGTCCTAAGCCCGCCGATGTGCAAATATCCGGTCGGAGAGGGGGCAAATCTAGTTACTATTTGTGAATTTTGCATTAAATTTTACCTTTATAGCTTGCGCTTAAATTTAAAATGTTATAATGCTCAAATTATATTTACTTTAGACTTAAACAAAGGTTTTATATGTTAAAAAAGATCTCATTCGCCGCGTTTTTTCTCAGTTTTTGTATGGCTAACGCGAGCCAGATCTCAAACGGCATAGCCGTCATCATCGAAAACGAACCCATCACCGTAAACGAAGTGCGCAAAGCCGCCGCACAGCTGCAAACAAGCGAAGCCAACGCGCTAAATTTACTGATCCGCGATAGACTCGAAACCGCGCAGATCAAAAACCTAAAAATCGAAGCTAGCGACTACGAGCTAAATCAAAGGTTGCAAAAGATAGCAAGCGAGAGCGGTATGAGCGCCTCCGATCTGCGCTCGGCCGTGCTATCAAAGGGCGGCGACTACTCGCAGTTTAAAGACGACGTCGCAAAAAGCATAAAACAAGAAAAGCTATATCAAAGCATATTTGCCGAGGCTAAAATCAACATTTCAGAAAACGCCGCGAGAGCGTATTTCGAGCAAAATCGCGACCTTTTCGCGCACTTTACCGACGTGAGCGTGACTAGATACGTGGCGCCTTCGATGCAGCTTTTGGAGGCCGCCAGACACAGCTCCCCGATGAACACCAACCACAGCGTGCACATGGACGTGCTGGATCTAAAAAGCGAGCAGATCCCGCCTCAACTACGAACGATATTTCAGCAGACCCCGGACGGCACTTTCACGCAAATTTTCCAGACTCCCGAGGGCTTTGAGATGTTTTACGTAGCGTCTAAAAAGGGGCAAACGATGCCTGAATTTGACGAGGTCAGAGACGAAGCGATGAACGCGCTTTATAAACTCGAGCAAGACCGCGTCATCGGCGAATACTTCAACAAACTCCGCGCCAAAGCCAACGTCAAATACCTACGCTAAACTCAAATTTAAACGTAAATTTAAGCCGATTTGATTCGGCTTAATTTCTTTTATTTTCGGTCAAATTTGACCGATTTTTCTTTAAATTTAGTTTCTTACTTGCCCAAACCCGCACCTTCACGGCGTAAAATTTGATAAAATTCGCTCCAAACGTAAAATACAAAAGAGGCAAAATTTGAACATAAACGAAGCCATAGAGGCAACTAGAAAAAAGCAAAAAGAGTGCAGACGTGCGTTTGTAAAGTATCTATTTTTGGGGATCTTTTTTATAGCCATATTGCCGCTTAGCGGGATTTTCGTAGCGGAAAAAATTTTTAGAAGCGAATTAGGCGTAATATTTATCATCATCGGTTATATTCCAATTTTTATCGTCTCATGGGTGACAACTTGGTCTAATGTAATTGAACCATTATGGGTTTACGATGAATTTTACAAAGATGTTTATATTCGTACCATTATTTCGGATATAAACCAGGCTTTTAGTTATGAACCGTCGGCAGGGATTGGCCGTGAGGAATTTAAAAAGATAGGCATATATGCGCAAAATAAATTCCGCGCCGAAGATCAAATCAGCGGCATTTATAACGGCGTCAAATTTAGCTTAAGCGAAGCAATAAGGATACCGGGCGGAACTATCGTCGCCGGCACCGGCTGCTCTCCGGAAATAGCCGCAGTCCTTTTTGTTGCTACGGCTTTCTATACAATCTATAGCAATGCCCAGGCCTTTAGCGGTTCGGTCTTGGTCTGCGAGTTTTACAAGAAATTTAACGGTCAAACGATAGTGGCGAGCCGTACGCTAAATACTAAATTTTTAGGCGAAAAAGAGCAGATGGACGATACTCTTTTTAACGATGAATTTAGGGTTTTTACGGACGACAAGGTCGAAGCGAGGTATCTTTTGACGCCAGCATTCATGAAGCGCTTGAGAGAGTTAAAGATAAAATACGCCGCAGAGATGGGCGTGAGCGCGGCGTTTATGGACGATAAATTTTACCTATTTTTAAACGGAGCGGAAAATAAATTTGAAACAACTATCTTTTCGCTACCGCCTAGCCTTTATGACGTAAATCAGATAAAAAAGGAAATTTCAGATCTTTTATCTATCATAGACGAGTTAAATTTGAACCTTGATATTTTTAAGCAAGAGGCAAATTTGAGAGTTTAGGATTGCCGAAAATAGATTAGCGTTTTTGCGGTGCGGGTTTTAGTCGGTAAAATTTGCGCCAAACCTCGCTACGCACCGCTGCAAAATCTATCAAAATCAAAAAACCGAAATTTGACCGAATTTTACGCTGCCGCCGAGCTTGCGCATTTAAATTTATCCGCGTATCCTGCCGCAAAACCGTCACATCCACTCCAAAACCTGCGTGATATCGCCTGCAACGAAGCATTTTAGCCCCTGCGCGTCAAGCGGCTTAGACGGCACGATCGCATTTTTAAATTTCTGCGTTTTGGCCTCTTTTAGGCGCTGATCGAGGTTAAATATCTCGCGAATCTCGCCGTTTAGGCTAAGCTCGCCCATAAATACGCTCTCTTTGCTGATCGGACGATTTTTAAAGCTGGAAATGATCGCTGCGACCACGGCTAGATCGGCCGCCGTTTCGCTGATCTTGACCCCGCCGCTCACGTTTATAAAAACATCGTAGTGACCCAGCGGTATTTCGAGTTTGCGCTCAAGCAGCGCTAGCAGCATATCTAGGCGGTTTTTATCAAAGCCCGTGGAGCTGCGCTTAGGATACGCGCTCTCGCACACGAGCGCCTGGATCTCGACGCTAAGCGCGCGCGAACCCTCCATCGTGATGGTGATCGCCGAGCCGCTAGTAGCCTTGCCTCGCGTGAAAAATTTGCCCGCGACATCGTTGGCGCTGATTAGTCCGTTTTCGCTCATCTCAAAAATCCCCACTTCGCTAGTCGAGCCGAAGCGATTTTTAAATCCTCGCAACATACGCAGCTCGCGGCTGGAGTCGCCCTCGAAATACAGCACCACGTCCACCATATGCTCCAAAATTCGCGGCCCCGCGATCGAGCCGTCTTTCGTGATATGGCCGATGATAAAGACGCAGATGTTTTCGTTTTTGGCTAGGCGCATGAGCTCGAAGGTGATCTCGCGCACCTGCGATACGGAGCCCGGTGCCGAGGAGATTTTTTCGCTGTAAAGGGTCTGTATGGAGTCGATGACGAGGATTTTATACTCGTTTTTGCGCACTTCGGCTAGGATGTTTTCGAGTAAAATTTCCGTAAGCAGAAACAGCCCGTCTTTGACCGCGTCTAGGCGCTGGGCGCGCATTTTGATCTGGCTCGCGCTCTCTTCGCCGCTCACGTAGAGCGTCTTTTTGCCTTGGGCGGCGAAATTTGACGCGATTTTTAGCAGCAAGGTGCTCTTGCCGATGCCGGGGCTTCCACCGATCAGCACCAGCGAGCCCTCCACGACGCCGCCGCCAAGAACCAGATCTAGTTCGCTATTTTGCGTGCTGATGCGCGTGACTTTTTCGATCTCGACCTCGCTGATTTGCTTTGCGAGGCTAGGTTTTGCGGTACTTTTTGATATCTCTTTTAGCGTTTCTATTTGCTGTGCATTTAGCTCTAAAAAGCTATCCCAAGCCCCGCACTGAGGGCATTTGCCGACCCATTTACTCTGCTGATTACCGCAGGCTTGACACTCAAATACCGTTTTGATTTTCGCCATTTTTTTCCTTTGCGCGATTATACTTTAAAATGTTTAAATTTTACTCCGGCCGCGTGGCTAAATTTCAAATCGAAACACGCGCGCGCGAAAAATGAGCAAATTTAACTCAAATCAACGAAAATTCAACTTTATCTAAATACAATTTGTCAAATTTAAAACTAAAATGGAGCGAAAATGAAACAAAAGCTTAGCAAAAATCAGTTTTTAGTCATCTCGCTCACGCTTTTTGCCATGTTTTTTGGTGCGGGGAACTTCATCTTTCCGCCAAATTTGGGGCGAGAGGCTGGGCAGAATTTTTACGTCGCAATTATGTTTTTCTGCGCTACGGCGGTGCTTTTGCCGGTGCTTGGCGTCGCAGCGATCGCTAGGGCAAAAGGGCTTCAAAGCCTAGTGCGCCGCATAGATCCGGTATTTGCAGTGCTCTTTACCGCGCTTTTATACCTCACGATCGGGCCGCTTTTTGCGATACCTCGCGCGGCGAATATGCCTTTTGATATCGCTGTTAAGCCGTTTATTTCGGCTGAAAATTTGCAAATTTGGCTATTTTTCTACTCGGCGGCGTATTTTGCGTTAAATTATTACGTCTGTATGAATCCGTCAAAACTAGTCGATCTACTCGGCAAATACCTAACTCCGCTGCTTTTGGCGCTTATTTTACTGCTTTTTGGAGCGGGATTTTTGTTCCCGATCGGCGAGTTCGTCGCTCCTAGCGGAGACTACGCGCAGCGCGCCGCAGCTAAGGGCTTTGTAGAGGGCTATCAGACGATGGATGCGCTAGCTTCACTGGCGTTTGGTATCATCGTGATAAACGCTATCAGAACCGTGGGCGTAAAAGACGAGCGCCACTTGGTTTCATCGACGATAAAGGCGGGCATGACGGCGGGCGTGATTTTGATGGCGATTTACTTGATGCTGGGCTACTTGGGCGCGACATCGGCGGAGCTGTTTAAGGATGCGCCGGAGATAAACGGAGCTGAGTTGCTATCTCGCATCAGCGGTCATTATTTCGGCAAGGCGGGCGTTTTGGTGCTGGGTTCGGCGTTTTTCCTAGCTTGTATCACGACGACGCTGGGACTCATCAGCTCTGCTAGCGAGTACTTCGAGGAACTAACGGGCGGACGCGTCAAATATAAAATTTGGGTCGCGGCGTGGTGCTTGATCGGCTTTGGCGTGGCGAATTTCGGCCTCACGACCATCATCAAGGGCTCGATCCCGGTGCTCATCGCCATCTATCCGATCGCCATCATGCTCATCATCCTTTCGCTCATCAACCCGCTGATCGACTCGAGCAAGCTCATCTACCGCACCTGCGTCTACGTCTGCGTGGTCGTCGGCACGATAAACGGCCTTGATATCGCGGGCGTATCGGTGCCGCTAGTGACCGATCTCGTCAAAAAGCTGCCGTTTTACGACTCGATGCTGGGCTGGATCGTGCCTAGCGCGGTCGCATTTGCGGTGACTTACATACTGCACCTTGTGCTAGAAAAGAGAGAAAATACTTTTTAACTGCTAGCTGCAAAGCGCCGAGCTCGTAAGAGTTCGGCGCGCCGTCAAATTTACCCAGCCGTCAAATTTACCCAGCCGTCAAATTTACCCAG